>CAYMQD010000138.1:0-5027 GCA_964392475.1 uncultured Alphaproteobacteria bacterium | reverse complement strand
CGTAAAAAAATAAACTTTGGGTTAATGCTAAAAGAAGGTTTACTTAAAGAGAATATAGATGGAGAAGCTCTTTCTTGGGCACAACATAGACTTTCATTGAGAAACGAAAAAAGAAAAATACTTATGGTAATTTCGGATGGAGCACCTGTAGATGATAGTACACTTTCTATAAATCAAGGAAGCTATCTTGATTATCACCTGAGAGAAACTATAAAAAAAATAGAGAATCAATCTTCTACAGAACTAATAGCAATTGGGATTGGCCATGATGTGGCAAGATATTATAAGCGCGCTATTACTATAGTTGAAGTTGACCAACTTGGAGGAGCTATGACCGAACAGTTAGCATCTTTATTCTCTAAGGAAAAAAGGCTTACTGATAAAAAAAAATAATATAAATATTGTTAATTAATCAACTTTCTGAAACAGACTTTTTTAAAATCAAATTTCTAGCTTTTAATGCTGATCTAGATAATAAATTGTGTCTTGAAGACATTAAATAAATATCTATTCCACCTTTATGCTCTACCGTACGTGCGGCACTTACAGAAACTCTAAACTTTAATGATTTACCTAAACGTTCGCTGTAAAAAGAAATTTGTTGCAAATTAGGTAAAAACCTTCGTCTTGTTTTATTATGAGCGTGGCTGACATTATTACCTGTCATGACACCCTTACCAGTAAGTTCACACCTTCGTGACATTTATTCACCAAAATATTCAATAGTTTTAAAGTTATATATATTACTGGAGGTTAGTATATCTTTATTATCTCAACGTCAAGCTTTTAAAAATATAGTCGGGAAAACACTAAGTTGGTCTATATAAATTAATAGTAATTTCTTCCTTTGACTATACTAAAAATGCTTCTAGCAGCATCTATTATATTAGTTCCAGGACCAAATATTGCATTTACACCAGCATTCTTAAGAAAATCATAGTCTTTTTCTGGGATGACACCACCGCATACAACAACAATATTGTCTCCATTTAGTTCAGATAAATTTTCTATTAGCCTTGGCACTTAAGTCATATGTCCTGCAGCCTGGCTAGACACTCCTAACACGTGCACATCACTTGTTATTGCCTGTTTTGCTGCTTCTTCTGGTGTTTGAAAAAGAGGTCCCATATCTACCTCAAACCCTAAATCAGAAAAGGCTGCAGCAATTACCTTAGCTCCTCTATCATGTCCATCTTGACCCATTTTAACAACCAGCATCTTGGGTTTTCTTCCTTTATTTCTAGCAAAACTGTCTATCTCTTTTTTTAAAATATGAAAACTTTTATCATTTTCATATTCTTTTTTATAAACTCCTATAACAGATTCTGGTTTAGTTTTGAAACGCCCAAAAGCTCTCTCCAATGATATAGAAATTTCTCCTACTGTTGCTCTATTACGAGTTGCAATTACAGCTAACTCCAATAAGTTTTTATTTCCTGAATGAGCTGCGTTATAGAGTTTTTCCAATGAACTTTGGCATTTTTCTTCATCTCTTTTCATCTTAAGTTCTTTAAGAGATTCCAATTGCCTCTTCATGACAGATTCATTATCTATATCTAAAATTTCAAAAGAAGTCTTTTCATCTGTTTTATAACAATTAACTCCTACTATTGAATCTTCTCCTCTATCTAACTTTGCCTGACGACGTGCTGAAGATTCTTCTATCAATTTTTTGGGAAAGCCTTTTTCAACAGCTGAAGTCATTCCTCCCATTTTTTCAACAGTATTTATTAATTCTTTTGATTTTTTAATTAGTTCAGATGTAAGAGACTCCATATAATAACTTCCAGCCAGGGGGTCTACTGTTCGTGTAATTCCAGTTTCTTCCCTTAAAATAAGTTGAGTATTTCTTGCAATACGAGCAGAGGTTTCCGTAGGTAAAGCTACTGCCTCATCATATGCATTTGTATGCAAAGATTGTGTTCCACCTAAAGTTGATGCTAGAGCTTCAATAGTCGTTCTTGTTATATTATTAAAAACATCTTGCTCTGTAAGAGAAACACCTGAAGTCTGACAATGCGTTCTGAGCATTAGTGATTTTTCATCTTTTGGGTTGAATTTTTCCTTCATTAATTCTGCCCATAAAAACCTCGCTGCTCGTAATTTAGCAATTTCCATGAAAAAATCCATACCTATGGCAAAGAAAAATGAAAGTCGGGGAGCAAACATATCAACAGATAACCCCTGTGAAATAGCAGTACGAACATATTCAAGACCATCTGCAATTGTAAACGCTAACTCCTGCACTTTGGTAGCACCTGCTTCTTGCATATGATAACCTGATATTGATATGGAATTAAATTTAGGCATATTCCTTGCACTATATTCAATTATATTTCCTACTATTCTCATAGAAGGTTTTGGTGGATAAATATAGGTGTTTCTAACCATAAATTCTTTTAAAATATCATTCTGAATTGTACCCGTTAGGTTAGATTCTTGCACACCCTGTTCTTCAGCTGCTACTATATAGCCTGCCAAAATAGGTAATACAGCACCATTCATAGTCATAGAAACACTCATTTTATCCAAAGGTATATCTTTAAATAAAACTTTCATATCTTCCACTGAATCTATCGCTACTCCCGCCTTTCCTACATCCCCTAATACTCTTGGATGATCACTATCATAACCTCTATGGGTAGCCAAATCAAAAGCTACAGAAAGACCTTTTTGGCCAGCCTTTAAATTCTTTTTATAAAAAGCATTAGACTCTTCAGCAGTAGAAAATCCAGCATATTGTCGAATAGTCCAGGGTCTATAGGAATACATTGTAGATCTTGGTCCTCGCAAATAGGGTGCAAAACCAGGAAGACCTCCTAAGTGTTCTAGCCCTTCTATATCTTTTTTCGTATAGAGAGGCTTTATAATTATATCATCAAGAGTCGTAAAGTTTAAGTTTTTAGGACTAGTCCCTTTAAGCTCCAACTCAACATTTTTTTCCCAGTCAGATATACTTTTTTTCTTGAAACTGGACATATTTTTGACCATTACTGTGAGTATAAAAAATAAAATTTACATATTTTTAAAAAATTTAATATTTTCATGCATCTTCCCTTGGTAAGGAGGGAATCCGAGTAAAAGGTATCCCTTCATCGTTCAATTCTTCAGCTTCTTCTGAAGTTGCTTCGCCTCTTATTGCTCGAGAATCTGTTTCTCCATAATACATTTTTCTCGCCTCTTCCGCAAAACGATTTCCAACATCATCCGAATTATTTTCAATATATTTTTGCAACTTACGTAACTCAATCAAAACTTCTTTCTGGTTTATTTTTTTGTCATTCTGTAAATTATTTTTTTCTTTTATATTGGATTTAGAATTATCACTTTTTTTGCTTTGAATATTAGGTGCCATTAAACCTTTTGTTATTTTGTAACTATTACATATTGGACATATTACTTGCTTCTTTTTAATCTGTTGGTCATATTCCTCTGTACTAGCAAACCAACCCTCAAATTCATGGTCATTAGAACACTTAAGATCAAAAACTATCATTTTAAATAATCCTTAAACGACTGTATATATAGTTATAAAAAAATATGGCAAATATTATGGTACATCAATCAAAAAATAAACAGCAACCTTCAAAATGGGTTATAAAACATTTAAACTTAATAAGACCCAAGTCAACGGTGTTAGATCTTGCTAGTGGTGACGGAAGACATACAGCCCTAATGCAAAGCCTAGAACACAAAGTTACTTCCCTTGATATAAATGTGCACCAAATATATAGACTTCAAGACCCTAAGATAGAAGTTATTGAGTATGATTTAGAAAATGGAAATATGTGGCCATTTAGCAATCGATTTTTTGATTTAATAATTGTCACTAATTATTTGTATAGACCTATTCTAAATAATATAGTTTCCTCTTTAGCTAAAGGTGGAATTTTAATTTATGAGACTTTTGCGAAAGGTAATGAACTTTTTGGCAAACCTTCTAATCCTAATTTTTTACTTAAGGAAGGAGAATTGCTTCGTATTTGTAAGTCTCTAGAAATAATATCATATGAAAATCGTATAGTTCATGGACCAAAAAAAGCAAAAGTTCAAAGAATTGTCGCCAAAAATTAAAAATATTAATCAAGCTCAAAGAGATAAAAAGATTAGAAATGAATAATAATGCAAATATATTTAATCAAAAGTACGTAAAAAATAATCATATTAGAGCTGTAAAATTATTAGAAAACCATCAAAGCAGTTTACTTGAGGAAGTTAGTTCTCGCTTAGTCGAAAGAATATATGATTTTAAGCGCACATATCATAATACTCTTGAAATAGGCTCTAGAGGAAATATTTTAGCGAAACGATTAGCTAATTCTAAAGTAATAAATAATTACTATACTACAGCGCTAGACACTGTTGCTATACCTCAAAATTCAAAAGGAATAGTATGCAACCCTGAAAACCTACCTATTAAATTACCTAATTTTGATTTAATCATTTCATTATTATCACTACATTCTATAAACAATCTTAAAAATACCTTAATAAATATAAAAAGTATCTTAAATAAAGATGGGGTGTTTATTGCAGTGATTCCTGGAGGAAAACCCTAGCCACTTTGAAAGAAACTTGGCTTAAAGTTGAATTAGAGATAAAAAAAGGAATTTATCCGAGAATATCTCCTATGAGCGATCTTCGTGATATTGGAAACTTATTGAAGCAAGCAGGATTCATAAATCCACTAACAGATACCGATGTTATTAATAAAAAACATCTAAGCGTAATGAGTTTAATGCATGAAATTAGATTTTGTGGAGAATCCAATTCCTTAGCTGATAAGCAATTAAATTTTACAGGACGGCATATCCTTACAAAGGTAATCAATGACTATGAAAAGATAAGTAAAAACAAAGAAGGCGATATAGTCACCACTTTTGAATTTGTATTTTTAACTGGGATAGGCTGATTAACAATCAATACATATTGATTAAATCTTTTATGATAAATAAGACCACATGATAAGCAGGTAATATATTCAAATTTTAAATACATACTCTATACACCCATTTTAGTTCCAGTAC
>CAYMQD010000137.1:0-2745 GCA_964392475.1 uncultured Alphaproteobacteria bacterium | reverse complement strand
AATATAATACAAGGAGAGTTTTTCTAACCTTGCTAAAACATAACTCTTACTCTAGATGCTCCAACCCCTACAAACATTTCTACAAAATCTGATCCAGATATTGTAAAGAAAGGTACATTTGCTTCACCCGCTACTGCTCTTGCTATTAAAGTTTTACCTGTTCCTGGGGGACCAACTAGCAGCACTCCTTTTGGAATTTTACCTCCTAGACGTTGGAATTTTTTAGGATCACGTAGAAACTCCACTACTTCTTCTAATTCTTCTTTAGCTTCATCTACACCTGCAACATTTTGAAAGGTAACTTTATCAGAGTTTTCTGTTAAAAGTTTTGCTCTAGATTTACCAAAACCCATTGTTCTTCCGCTACCAGTTTGCATTTGTCTCATGAAAAATATCCAAACGCCTATAAACAATAGCATTGGTAGCCAGTTGAGTAATAATCCGAAAAATGGGGAAACTGAATCCTCCAAAGGTGCGGCAGAGACTGTTACACCCATGTTTGTAAGTTTTTCTACTAGTTGTGGATCGTCAGGAGCATATGTAGTAAATTTTTTTCCATCCTTAAAGTGTCCAGTAATATTTCTTCCTCTGATGGTTACATCTTGAACTTGACTGTTATCTATATGTAAAAGAAATTCAGAATATGCTAAATCTTTACTTTCTTCTATATTTCTATCGTTACTAAAGAGATTAAAGACAGTAATTAATAGCAAGGCTATTACCACCCAAACCGCAAAATTTTTTCCTGCATTATTCACTTAATTTTTTCCAATCCTCTATATAAGCTATGCAAAATGTACATCAAAGTCTACCATTTGATTTAATAATAGCTTAACTTGTATTTTTTTGCTCCAATTATTTGACCCACATATATGCAGATGGGGCTTTCTGGTTGGTTCGTCAAGGTAAAAAAATACTGGCATAGATAGATATACGGCATAAGGAAGCTTATATTTATAATGTTTTTTTAAATCTTGGTAGTTATATAAAGACTTGTAATCTCTTAATGGATAAATTAGCAAAGTTTTATTTTCTGATTTATTTTTAATATAAAAACGACCATCCCATATATTACTACTGTTAGGAGAAATCTTTAATGGTTTCTTTTCAATTCTTGCTGGTTCTCTTGAGATATATATTTCATTTTCTCTTATATTAATATAGCATCCTCCTAAGGTGATTTTTACAGCATAATCACTGTAAATAATGGTAACTAATCTATATATCTTTTTGCTCTTTGTTGGATAATTTTTTGCTCCTATATGCCAAATTAGCTTAGTCAAGAGTCTTTTAGTTAAAATTTTAGGTATATTTTGTAAGGTTTGCCTCTTAATGATTGCATAACCTGTTGAGTAAAACTGCAGGTCTTCTTTTAGAATATTACTTGTAGTTCTATCTAAGAATTTTTTTAGTTTTAGGAAGGCCTCTGCAGCCCTAATCATCTCTTTTTCTAAATAAGTATTCCTATATATAAGTGATCTTATTTTGGCTCTAGAGAATTGATGGTCTATGTTCATCGCATCGTACAACCATGGTATGCAATTTATACTCAAAGTTAGTATTAGTCTTTCTTTGCTAATTTTTAGTAAAGGTCTAACAATATTTAGATCTTTGAAGTTTTGTATAGACTTCATTGCTACTAGTCCATCCAAACCACTACAGCTTGATAATCTTAAGAGAAAAGTTTCTGCTTGGTCTTTATTGTGATGGGCAGTAATTAAAGTTTTGGCGCCTATTTTATTGCAAGCGTTTCGAAGCAACAAGTATCTTGCATCTCTTGCTTTACTTTGAATTCCACTAATAATCTCAAACTTTCGATTCCATGTTAATATTTTGTGAGGAATTCCTAGTTTTTTACATTGTTGACCTGCAAATTTTGCATCTATTAGACTGTCTTTTCTTAGACAATGATTTACAGTAAAGGCATAGACTTTTTTTCCTGTTTTTTTAGACCATAAGCTCATTAGATAGGCAAGCGCTATACTATCTGGACCTCCAGAAACTGCGATTGCAATTTTTTCATCAATTTTATCTAAATTTAAATTTTTTAAAATTAGATAAAATTCCTTATATTCTAGAGGCTTTCTTTCAGCTACATTCTGCCCGTTTGATATACTGACTGGCGCGATTTGAGATACGCGATGGGGCATCAGGGAACTCCAATTCAAGTTTAGCAAAAGTAGCACAGGCATCTTCATTTTTTCCAAGAGATACAAGAGTCATGCCTAATTTAAGAAGTTGATCAGGTGCTTTTGACCCATTAGGAAATTTTTGAAAACCTATTGCAAAGCTTCTTGCAGCTTGTTTGTAAAATTTTCTTACATAATATGTTTCACCTAGCCAATAATAAGCATTTGAAGCAAGCGGGGCATCGGGGTTTTCTCCTATAAATGATTTAAAAGCGATTTCTGCGCTTTCATAGTCAGCCCTTGATAACATTTCATAAGCTGTTTTATATGTATTAGCAGGATTAGCAGGTGCTATTATATTAGTAGTTTCATTATCTATGGTTCCTAATGTTTGCATTGTTGGATTGATTGACGCATTCGGATCAGGTAAAATATTGACTTCTTCAATTTCAGGTTCTTGCATGTTTAATGTTTCAATTTTATCTATATTAGATAATGGTATATCATTCTCTCTCGCATCCTGGCTATTTTCTTGGTATATGGGGCTGACATCCTCTAGAGGGGCAATCACATCTGCAGTAACTATATTTGAAGTATTTAGTTCTTCGTTTGGTTG
>CAYMQD010000136.1:0-6621 GCA_964392475.1 uncultured Alphaproteobacteria bacterium | reverse complement strand
ATATTTTCCGCATTTTTACCTATTAATAATGGCTCTAACATCTCATGAATACACATTTCGATAGTTTGCATACCTCCTGCCATCGGATGCAGATAGCCCATTCCTACTAAGCCAGAAGTAGTTTCAATCTCTAATATTAATAGATCTATATCGCCCACATCAATAAATCCTATTTTTGGAGCTTCTACGTAAGGAACTGATAGTAAATGTGTACTAATATTAGCAATAATCATTATTTAATCTTTCAGAATTCACAAAATAATTAAGAGTTTTTGGTTATTTATTTTACATGATTTAGTCTAATTAACTATATTAATTTCTATTAATAAATTTGAAAAATATCTTTTACTTTTAGAAGAACATTAATAAATTTAAGTAAATACTTTTTTTTCATTGCTATCCACAATTGCTCTTATACTAAAAATTCTTTATTTTATCTAACAAATTTAAACCTTAAGAATGCTCAAAAATGTTAGTCATTGATGCCCAAAAAATTAAAAAGTTTTTAACTGTCACATCTCTTATTAAAGAACTTAAATTAACCTTTCAAGAAAGCGAATTTGTTCCTTTAAGAAAAACATATAATATAAATAAAACTAACAAATTAAATAATTCTCAATTATTAATAATGCCAGCATTCATGAGAGAAAATTACTACGGGGTAAAATTACTAAATGTATTTCCTGAAAATCCTATTATAGGACTAGATAGAGTAAAAGCATTATACATTTTATTTAGTAAAACAACTGGTGATGTATATTCAATCATAGATGGGACAGAATTAACTAAACACAGAACTGCCGCAATGAGTGCATTGGCTTCACACTTTTTATCCAATAAAAAAAGTAAAAAATTATTGATTATTGGTACAGGATCCTTAGTTCCATATATGATTTCAGCACATACATCTGTGAGACCTATAGAAGAAGTATATATATGGGGAAGAAATTATAAAAAAGCAAAAAAAGTAGTACAAAATTATAAAAATAAGACTATTAAATTATCTGCTATAGAAGATTTAAAGCACGTATGTAAACAAATGGATATCATTTCCACAGTTACATCATCTTCAGAATCACTGTTATATAAGGAATGGTGTAAAGAAGGGGTTCATATAGACCTTGTAGGAGCCCATACTAAATCAATGAAGGAGTTAGATTACAAATCCTTTGATATAGGAGATATTTATGTAGAAGACTTTAATTCAGCTTTAGAAGAAGCAGGAGACTTAATTGAATCGTTGGATAAAGGAATTATTTCAAAAAATAATATTAAAGGAAATATAACTATGTTAATTAATGATAACAGGTATGTAAGAAGCAAAGAAAACCAATCTACAATTTTTAAATCAGTAGGCCATCCCTTGTCAGATTTAGCCGCTGCTATATTGATCCATAAAAAAATATCTTAGCTTTTATAAAATTTAAAGTTTAAAAAAGCTTCTAAAAATATTATACATAATATATGCAATACATAATCCTTAGTTTAATTGTGCTGTTCTGTAATATACTATACGCTGAAGAAATTATAATTGATGCTACAGCAACAACAAATATTACAACCTTTACTCTAGCAAATAAAAGCACCTACTCAATATTTAAAAGTGATGGTTCTTGGACTAGTAGCCTAGGAGATTATGGTCATTTACAGTGCATGGGACCGATAGAAAAAACTGATAAAAATTTTAAACTCAACCACATGTGTGAATTTACAAATCAAAATAATGAAAAAATATGGGCTAGAGTTATAAGAGAAGGAGATCAGGATGCTTATGTTGGTGTTGGAAAAATGGTATTTATTGACGCAACAGGTAATTATATAAGATTAATAGGATTTAAATGCAATTATGGAATAAAATATTTGGATAATAAAATTTTTCAACTTGCCAAATGTAAAAAATAAATAATTTTTCAATAAACAAAGTGACTTACTTTAAAATGAAAAACGTATTTTTATATCTATTTATACTTTCGTGTATGTTATTTGATGAAGCAATGTCAAAAGAAACAATCACGTTTGAAATAATTGGAAAAAGTGTTAGATCGGATACCATCAATCTACCTAGTGGTAAAAAATTTGTATCATTCAAACACGAGGGAGGGTTTAAATCCTCTATTGCGAAATATGGAACTTATTTTTGCAAAGGAAATATTTTTTACAATGAAGACAATCTATTAGAAGACATGACTTTTATTTGTGAAAATATAGACCAAAACGGAGATAAATTCTGGCAAATAGGAAAAAGAAACAAAGGCTCAGAAATGGATATAGCAGTAGGAGAGTCGGTAATCTTTGAAGCGGAAGGTTTTTGGAAAGATTTCATAGGAACAGTTTGTACTTATGCGATAGAATATTTAAGTGAAACACTATTTGTGTCAGTAAAATGTATAAAAAGCTAATAGTAAGTTAGGATAAACTTACTTTTAAATAGATGTATAAATTGAGATTTTAAAAAATATAACTCGGAAGTTTTTTACCATGAGGCTAATACAAAAGTTTTATTTAAGCACGTCTTTGAGAATTATTTTTTAATAATATATTAAAGTAAAATTTACTATTTTACTTTTTACTCTATATTCAAATTTTTTAGAATAGCATAAGCGTTAGATTCAAAATCACATTTTTGCTTGCCAAAGACATAGTCTTCCATAAATTTAATGCTGTATGTACACTTTGTATTAATTAAACTTTTTAATCTTTCATCTGCTCCAATTATAACAGCCTTTCCTACCCCTGCATCAGCATCATTATCTTCTCGAAATCCTTCAAAATATATTGAATTGCCATTTTGAAAAGTCCAAACTGTACTAAAAACTAATTGAACTAAAATACTATTTTCTACTTTACTAATTACTATAGATTCCCATGAACCATAATTACCTAGATTATCAGTAAAAGTTCCATCAAGAATAAATACCCTATAGAAACCATAGTCAGAATATTTGTGCGTTTGAATTATCTTTCTTTTCCCTCCTAAATCTACAAGATAATCTTGAGCGTAAGTTGCAAAAGTTAGTGAGAAAAAAATTATAATAGATAAAAAATATTTCATTTGAATGACTATTTAACTTTTAGATTTTTTTTTATTAAATACTTGTGTTCACCATTAAAAACAATTTCATCATTTTGATTTTTTACAGTGGCTTTCATACAAATAATTCCTGTTGTAGTTTGGGAAACAAGATTCGTTATTTCTAAAAATGGATACAAAGTATCATCAAGATATACAGGTTTTAAGAATTGTCCTGAAATTTCTATTAATCCTATTAAACTTTCTCTTACTTCAGTTGGAAAAGTTCCTGCACCTGCTGCTGTTTGACTAAGCACTTGTATACCATGTGCAAGCATGTTTTTGTGTCCTTTTTTAATACAAAATTCTCGATCATAGTGTATAGGATCATTATCTCCAGATGTGCCTTGAAACATCGAAAAAATACCACCTGTTTGAGTTCTAGATGGAAGCTCATACATTTCACCAATTTTAAAATCTTCAAAATAACGATCTGTTTTAATTTTTAACCTCCAAACCTTTTATATGGATTCATTTATTACATTTTTGTGCTGAAAATAACGCTTCATCCTTAAACTTAATTCCATATGTGCATATAGCACCAATATAGTCTTTCCATTTTCCATTTCCATCTATAATTTGATATTTGCCTACACCTGCAGTAAGTTCGGTTTCCCTATATCCTTTAATAAAGTAACTATCATCATCCTGATCAATTAATTCACAATAGAAACTGTTAGAAGTTACATCTTTAGTTGTATCTAAAACTACCAATCCTAAGCATCTACCTTTTCCATAGTTACCGAAACTATCTTCCCATGTACCTGTATTATTAAGATTTATAATTTTACTTCCATTCGTTAAATCAATTACTTCTGAAGAACTAATACCAGAATATTTTAATGTCCACTCCTCTGCAAAAACAAAAGAAGATATATTGATAAATATTAAAAATATTACACTTAATAATATTTTCATTTTTTTATTATCCTTATTGATATTTTTACTGACATTTATGTTTAGTAAAAGCAGTTTCATCTAAAAGCTTAACTGCATAAGTACATTTTTTACCTACATAGCTTTTATATTTTCCAGTTCCAAATATAAATACAGTATTACCTATTCCAGCATCAAAATCTTCCGTGTTCCTTACAAACCTTAACCAAAATTTTTCATCTCTCTGATTCTTTCCATTACAATAACCCTCTAATCTTGGATTCTCATTATTCTTTCCAAGCAAAACATTAAACAAGCAGTTTAAAATACCATAATCACCGTACGTATCTTGCCAGGTTGCACTATTTTTTACTTGCATATACATACTTTCATCAGGAAATTGAACACTGTCTTGTGTTTCATTAATAAAAAAAATGTCCATACCAAAAGTTTCTTCTGATTTAGTAGGACTAAAATATAAAATTATAAAAAAAAATATAAGTATTATATATTTCAATACATTTTCCTTACAAATATCTTTTTATAATAGTAATATTAGTTGTGCATAGTTTGTATAATAATATTAAAAGGTGCTTTTATTATATTAGCACCTTTCAATAAATATTTATATTTTAAAGCCTTTATATTAATTAGCTATTTAATTTATTTCAGAAAAATCAATATAACTAAAAAAATTCTATAAAAACTTATTAAGAAAATTCGAAACCTTCATAGCCTTTTTCTGCACTTTCTTTAAACTTTTCGATATAAGTAGGTAGTCCCATAGGAAAGTTTAAAGGTTCCTCTTTTTTACCAGGAATATTACTACCCTGATACCAAGATTTAGCATGCGGAAATAATGTAGAATTCCAAAAATCACAAACTTATTTATGCCAAATCTCTTGATAAGATGGAATGGGTTCAATTTTAGTCAAACCTTTGTCGCGCATATGTTTTAATAAATCAACAATTAGTTCTCCTTGGTATTCTGCACTAGATGGACCATTACAAAATGCACAAGGTGATTCAGGACCATACCCAAATAATAAATTAGGAAAACCTGATGTAGCAATTCCTAAGTAAGTACGAACCCCATCTTTCCAAACTTCCTTAAAATTCTTTCCTTCAGTATTACGAATATCTATATTAGTTAATCCTCCAGTAACAGCATCAAATCCAGTTGCTAGAATTATAACGTCAAAATTATGTTCTTTTTCAGTTGTAATAAGACCAGAAGCACTAAATCTTTCTATTGGTGTTTCATTTAAATCTACAAGGCTTACATTCTCTTGATTGAACATGTCATAGTACCATTGTTCTAATGATGGACGTTTTACTCCAAATGGATGAGGAGGATCTATGGGTGCTAATTTATCAGCGATTAAAGGATCTTCAATCCTAGCTCTAACTTTATCACGCCAAAAATCATAAGCATATTTATTTGGTTCTTCTGCAAATAGAGTATCTTGATAAACTGCCAACCAGTATCTAAATCCTCCTGCAGACCAAAGTTCTTCATATGTTTTATTCCTTTCACTAGCAGTAACTTCTGTTGCATTCGTGGGAATAAAATCAAAACCAAAGCCAGCAAATGAATTACCTCTACTTTCAAATGTCTCAGGGTAACTTTCTTTCATTTTTCTATTATCTTCCACCGTTAGCATTTCTTGTTGCATAGGCAATGCTAGATTTGGAGTCCGTTGAAAGACGGTCAGTTCTTTCGCAAATCTAGCTGCTTCTTGGGATGCTTGTACACCGCTAGCCCCCGTTCCTATTACAGCAACTTTTTTTCCAGCTAGACTTAATCCTTCTTGCGGCCATAGTGCTGTATGATGACATTCTCCAGAAAATAAATTTAAATCCTTATATGCAGGAATATAGGGTTTTGAACCAAATCCGGTATTAATATCTAGAAAAGTTGCCTGTAATTTTAAATCACCATCAGCTTGAATAGTCCAAGAATTATCCTCCTGATCAAACTCTGCAGAACGAACTCTTGCATTAAATGTTATATCTTTACTCAACTCTAATTTATCATCTACATATTCGAAGTATCTTTGCATTTCTCTCCAACCAGGAAAAAGTTCAGTCCAATTCCAATCTTTCCATAAATCATCCCTGGTAAATTGATAAATTTGACAATGCGTATCTGTTCTTGCTCCCGGATAACCATTAAAATGCCAAATTCCTCCTAAACCCTTACCTGCCTCTAAAAGATGAACTTTGAATCCTAATTCACGTAACCGATAAAGTTGATAAACTCCTGAAAAACCTGCTCCTATAATCAAAACATCTAGCTTATCCTTCATTACAATCTCCCAGAATAGTTAATTATCTATATATAAAACTCAGTACATTTGGTTTATAAAAAACATATAATATTTTTATAATTATATAATTTATTTTTATTTACTGATAATATATTTTTGTTTTTTATGTAAATATAACTATATTTAAAATATATTTTTATATAATAATAAATATTAGTATTTAATTCTATTTTAGAATAAGTTTGTATTTTCTTAATTTATAAATAATTATTGTTTGTGTACTACTACCAACTTTTAGAAAAATTATAAAATTAAGTTAATTCTAAGTTTAAATGCTTAATAATTAATTTTTTAATTATTTATTTTTATTCTTTAAATTCATTAAAACTAGAAATAAAGTTGATG
>CAYMQD010000135.1:0-6042 GCA_964392475.1 uncultured Alphaproteobacteria bacterium | reverse complement strand
CAGATAATTGTGATTCCACTTTACCTGATTTAGATGAAGATGGGTGTGCTTATGATAGTGATGGAAATCCAGATACTCATGACCCCCCTTACCTATTACCAGAAGAAGATCGGACCGATGAACTGACTTTTGAGTGGTTTGATGAAGAATGGAATCCATTATCTAGTACCATCCAAAATCTAACACAAGGGGAAACTAGTTTTTGGCTTAGAGTAACAGATTCATACGGAGACTATCATGAGGGTATACTTCCCGTTGTAATCCTTGAGCCAAATGCTGTTCCGACAGCGTATACAGATTCTCTTGTTTTTACATTCGAATCAACAGCCGGACTTAATGATGACCCTGATAATTTAGATATTATATATCTATATGGTTGGGCTGACGATGAAAATTTAAGTGAATTAGGGGTTCAATGGTCAATGCTTTCTGAGAATGATAGCATAACAATGTTAGATGACTCAACTTTAACAGGATCTTTTTATTCAGGAGAGATATTACACAATGATTTTCCAGAGTCTGTTGATTTTTCTCTAACAGTTTGGGACCCCTTCAGTTGTCATCCTCTTAACAGTGATTTATACGATTCAGAAAACGAGCAGTGGAATACTATGTCATGTCCAGAGGGGGAAGATGATTCGACCTATGGAGTTGACACATTAATCATGATAATAAATAATTATAACTCTGCTCCTCTTTTAGATACGTTTAGTATTATTGATGATTTTTATCCAAATCTTGATATAAATGAAGATGAGGTCACAATGATTTCCTTTGATTACAATTATTGGGCTGACAATAACTTTTTCTCTGATGTAGATGATTGTGACTTTGATATTGATACTGGAAGCTGCACAGGATACAGTGAATCAAATTTTTCTGTAACTATGCAGGATGGTGATAACTACTATACAGAAGCGTGCATGATGGAAGATATTTATTACACAGAGTCAGTATGTTTTATAGATAGCGTTGTAGATGAAAGCTTGCTTGATCAACTGTCATGTGAGGCCAACAGTGGGGAATGGTTTGATTTGAATCAAGAATCCTGCGAAGAAAGTAGTGGTCAATGGTTTGATCAAGACTATCTATTCCTAGAGGATAATTTTTTTGGTTCAATAGATATTCCATTTCAAATAAATGATAAGAATGAAACAAATAATCTGAGTGAACCTGACATGCTATATATTACAGTCAACTCTGTGAATGATATTCCAATCATAACTTCATTTGAAAATGATGAACTATTACAAGAGGGTGTACAGGAGGACAACCCATTTGAAATTTCTTTAGAGGAATTGACTTACTATGATGTTGAATCGTGCGATGATGATGGATGCACAGGGATATCACTTGCAACTGTTGTGGACCCAGATTACACGATTGCGCCGAGTGGAGTGGTTATTCCTACACAGGATTATTTTGGCATATTGAATCTTGGTATTAAAATTAGTGATGGGGAATCGGTAAGTGATTTTTTCTATGTTGATATTCCTATTCATGGAACTAATGATCCACCTAGTGTAATAAATGGAGCAATTCCTGATACACTTATAGAGGATTTCGAAGAATTCGCCTTTGATTTGTATAATATTTTCACTGACGTAGATGGAGATTTGCTGACTTTCCTTAAGGTAGAAGAATATTTTGTTTGTTTATCAGAGGGGATGGTGGACGATGGCTTCTCTAATCAAGAAGACTGCGAAGCAAATGGTGGAGAATGGTCAGCTCTATTTAATTCAGAGATATCAGAGGATTCACAATTTTTAGATATGATAAGTATAGATAACCTAAACGGTGAATACAGCGTTGAAATTTCTGCGTCAGACCCAGATCTTTATAGTGTTTCTCATACACTTTCATTTTTTATAGAGGCGGTAAATGATCCTCCTGAAGGAGTAGATAGTCTATACTTTACACCTACTAATACAGATTCAACAGAAACTATTGATTTGACTATAACGATTGAAGCAACAGATGTTGATTCTGACTCTGTGTCATTTTCAGTTTGGCCCGATCAACTTCAGAATGGAATCTTTCCAAATGGAAATGTCCCAACACAAACAGGGCCATTTTCAGCTGAAATTGTTTATCGACCTGACCAAGACTATAGATGTGAAGAAATTTTTCAATTTCTGGCACAAGATTATACAGAAGATTTAGAAGTTTTGTCTGTTAGCGATACTGCGTCAATTAGAATTGAGGTTGGAGCATGCAATTTTCCTCCTGAGGTTACTGTAAATCTATCATCGCCAGGAATTCCAGAAGATCAGGAAATTTCATTTATCAATAACCTTGATGTTGGGTGGTGTTGGGATAGCTACTATGAAGAGTGGTCACAAGATAGCCCTGAGAACTGTGCTGGAGAGTGGCAGATAGATTTACCCGATTATTTCTACAGCTTAAATGATGCTGATTTATTTGAAACATTTGATGAGGACGGGGACTCAGTATATCTTGAGATTCATGAAGGTGAGCACTACTATATAGAAGGTGGCTACTGCGCAGCTCCTGACCCCGGTCAAACAGATTGGTTGATAGATATTAATGAACCATGTGGATTGGTTGCTCAAGAGGAAGCTTGCGCTGGTGATGTTCTAGAATCAGGGTATGCTGATTTACCCGTGTACTGTGGTTGTCTTGGAATAGATATTTGCACGGCGAGCCAGCTATATATGGAGCAGCTTGGTAATAAAATTGTGGTGAGACCTGAAAAAGATTTCGAAGAAAACTTTGATATTACTGTTGTGGGATATGATAATAATAATCTATATAATTTAAGTGAAGAACAATATATTAGTATTGATATTCTACCATCAAATGATCCTCCATTTATAAGCAATATTCGTAGCCAAGAAATTCTTGAGGATGAAAGTTTAGTATTAAAATATATATATGTGAGCAATTTAGCAGATTCAGTTAATTACAGTAATGATAGCACTTTTGTAATTTATGACAGCGATAATGAAGAAATTGAGCTAGAGTTTTTACCTAATCCATCTTTTATTTATTCACAATCATGGAGTCAGTCAGACAGCACAATTATCATTACACCTGATGAGAATTGGAATGGTGTTGTTCCTGTAACAATTACATTTGGAGACTTCGGTGGAGGTGAATTACTCTCTGAAGTTGATAAAGAATTTGAATTGACAGTTATTGGAGTTGAGGATGATGCAGAGTACACATCGGCTCAGGTGAATGGGGAAGATGCCATTGTAATTATGGAGGATTGTGATGACTGTGATGATGCTATCGTACAAATATACTTTGCAGATATAGATGCTGATTCAACGCAAAATGAAGATCCACAGATTCCAGTAGCTTTCCAGTGGTTTGTTTCACCACTATTTGGAGATAATTCAAATGTGGAATTTATTGCAACTGATGTATATGGAGTATTACAGAATCCAGAGACAGGTGAATACTATTTTACTCAACAGATACTTAAAACTGGCCTAACAGATAATTGGAATGGAAGTGATGGAGTTGTGCTAACTGATCCAAACACAGGGAATGATATTACTTTGGATGTTTTAGTTAAGCAATCAAATGATGTCCCTGATTCTTTTTATATAATGTTACCCTCTATTGATGATTTAAATGTAATTGAATATGATTGGAGTGAAGATGAGCAAAGTATTTGCACAGATCCAATATTAGCACAAGGAACATACTCGAATGGAAACTGCGTTATATCAAACTTCTATAGTCAAGAGCAATGGGTAATGATAGCAGATAGCACTTCTAATTGCATTGAAAATGATTATTTTGATAGTCAAGAAGAGTGCATGAATGGCTGTGATGGGGTGGAATGTGAGTCCATAGAGGCCTTATACTATAGGCTTCCATTCAGCGATACCCCTGAGATAGAGTCTCCAACGCCTGATAGCCTTCTTTTTAAGTGGTCATCAACAGATGATATTGATATGAATCCCAATATTGGGAATCAATTTAATGATATGGAAATATTGTACAGAATTGAACTTATTGATAAAACTAATAATAGGGTATTAGTTTTAAAAGATTCAATTCCAGAGAGTACTTTCACACAAAGCGCTAATCCAGAATTAAAAATAGCCCTATCTGATTCATATTTTTCTTATGAATATCAGTCTCAGAAAGATTGTGATGAAAATTGTCTTGAGTCTCCTTTTGGTTCTATTGAATTGTGCTGCAATGATTATTATGATAAATGCGAGCATGCTGAGTTTACGCTTGTAGACACATCAACGTTTAATCTTGATTTGGATGGAAATATAATGTACCGATGGAGAGTGTCCGCAAATAATGATTGGTGTGATGATGATGGCCTTAATCCATCGAGGTCTTCAGTTACAGACATTGGTGTTGTAGATAGCTTTTATATTGATATAACTCCACCTAATGCATCTATCTCTGTCATACAAAATCAAATTGCTCCAGAGTTTATGAAACTGTATATCTCTTTTGAAGAAGAAATAGAAGCATGGAGATCAGAAATATTTATAATTGATGCGAGTGGAGCTACTCAATCAAAAAACTTCCCTGAACAGAGCTCAGAAAATATATATACTATAACTGAGTTATTCCCTGCTACGGGACTTGTTACTATTGATATAGAGACGTGGGATCAAGTTGGGAATGGTATAATTTCAAGGAAAGAGGTAGTTTATGATGAAATAGTTTTCAATGTTTCTTCATCCGTTCAATCTCCAAGTGGTACATTACTAATACAATTTGATGAAAATGATATAGACAAAACATCAACTATTTTAATTCAAGAAGAGGCCCTGAAAGATGAATTTGAGTTGCGTTCTGGGCTTCATAGAGTCTCGCCTGCATATCTGATTAGTTCTGTTGACATGAATATTTTAGAAGAAATTGATGTAGAAATATTAATTCCAGAATATTTATCTGATATTGAACATTGGAAATTTAGAGTTAGATTAGTTGACTCTGATAATAATCCTGGGAATGATATTACAACTTGGTCAAAGGACGAGAAGGTATATGGTTCACTGACTAGCCTAGAATCAGTTGCGCTATATTATGATTCTAGTGCTGAATATGAGATTCCAAAAGATATTGATTTAATAGGAAATTATCCAAATCCATTTAATCCTACTACTTATATATTTTTTATTGTATCAGAAGATAATTCTGATATACGAATATCTATTCTTGATATATTAGGTAGAGAGGTTAGAGTGTTAATAGATGGTAAATCTGACATAGGATATTATGAATTGAGGTGGGATGGAACAAATGATTCGGGTGCTCAGCTTGGCTCAGGTATCTATTTCATTAATGCGAGAGTATCAGGAAAACAACATTATAAAAAAATAATGAAATTGAAATAATGAAAATATATCTATATATATTAATTATGATAATAATATCATGTGATAGAATAAAGGAAATTGAGGAATCATTACCGTATGAATTTTCTATACTAGAAGGGTGGCTCCACTTTGAAAATGGAGACTATGATTTAGCTGAAGTAATGTTTTCAGATATTCTTAATATTGAAGCTAATATTTTGCCATATGATTCATATTCAGAGGCATATCTAGGATTAGGTTGGGCAGACCTATATGAGGCTAATACACTAATTGGAACAGACAACTTTAGTAATAGGAAGTCACTGAGAGAGAGTGCGAAGAATAGCTTTTTAAATGCACAGAGTGATATTATCAGCAATAATTTATTAGTGGTTCCAGAGATTCAAATAATGCTACCAGATTTATATGCAGGGCTGGCATACACAAATAGCTCCCTAGCGTTGTACGAGGATTTTTCTGATATTAATGATTATGGTGCTGTGATAGATAGTGCACTTGAGCATAGTAGATTAGCACTGGAATTAGATCCATCGTATTATTTTATACATGATTCAATAAATATAAATTATAATGGTCTTCATCTTTTAAGATCTCAGCTTTTTATAGAACAAATTAATTTTGATATGGCAGAAATAGAGATTTCTCAAATTGATATTGAAAGTCATACAATAACATTTGACCTCAATATAGAAAAAGAAACATTAGATGCATTCCCTGT
>CAYMQD010000134.1:0-3910 GCA_964392475.1 uncultured Alphaproteobacteria bacterium | reverse complement strand
TTCGAAACGAAAAATTAAGTTATAAAATAAGAGAACATAGTCTTTGTAAAATACCAGTTATAATAATTCTAGGAGAACGAGAGATACAAGAAGGTTCAGTAACTATTCGTAAATTAGGAAACAATAAACAAATTACACTACCTATAGAAGAAGCTTCAGCTATGCTTTGTCAAGAAGCAAAAATTCCGTTATAATTTTTTGTAATAATGTATAAAATAAGAGTAAATTAGATATGGAGGTGTACTCATAGTAAAAAATTTAAAAAAACCTGAAAATCAGAGTTCAGATGGACCGAGGATAAATGAAGATATTTCAATATCTCAAGTCAGATTAGTTGGAAGTAACGGTGAAATGCATGGTTTAGTTTCGCGTGAAAAAGCTTTAGAATTGGCACAAAAAGAAGGATTAGATCTTGTTGAAGTGTCACCAAATGCTAGTCCTCCGGTATGCAAAATATTAGATTTCGGAAAGTATAAATTTGCGGCCCAAAAAAAAGCAGCACAGGCAAGAAAAAAGCAAAAAACTATAGAAGTAAAAGAGCTTAAATTAAGGCCAAACATAGATACGCATGATTATGATGTGAAAATGAGGAGTGTGAGTCGTTTTTTGGCTTCTGGAGATAAAGTAAAGTTAACAATGAGATTCCGTGGAAGAGAGATGGCTCATCTGGAACTTGGTGCTAGAGTATTAGAGAGAATAAGAACAGATTTGGGAGCAAGTATTAAGATAGAGCAAATGCCTACATTAGAAGGCCGTCAAATGGTTATGGTAATATCTGGTTCAGAAAATAATTAAATTTTAATAGACCAGTTTTTTGATTAACTTTTTGTTCAGTAATGTAGGGGAATATGTTTTAATTGATAAATTATATCCTCTCATAAAATTTTTTAAGGAAGCTTGCAAATAGTGATAAGCAAGGCTATAAAGCGAAGCTTAGTTTTAATAATCTTCACAGCTATTTCTGTGTGGAATGTGCTAGTTTTCAAAATAGAGGTTAAATGCCAAAGATAAAAAATAAGAGTGGTGCAAAAAAGCGCTTTAAACTTACAGCAAGTGGCAAAATAAAGGTTGCTCAGGCGGGCAAGAGACACGGTATGATAAAGCGTTCAAATAAGTTTATACGTAATGCCCGTGGAACCACTATACTTTCTTCTGCAGATTCACGAATAGTTAAGAGAAACTTTTTACGTTCTAATTGATTTATATTAGGAGAAAATAAATGGCACGTGTTAAAAGAGGCGTTACACGCCATGCACGTCATAGAAAAGTATTAAAGGCTGCTAAGGGAGCAAGGGGACGCCAAAAGAACACTTTTCGTGCAGCAATTCAGAGAGTCGAAAAGAATCGTCAATATGCTTACCGAGACAGAAGAGTTCGTAAGAGATATTTTAGATCATTATGGATCCAACGTATCAATGCAGCTACTCGTGCTTCAGGTTTGACTTATGGAAGTTTTATGCATGGTGTTGCAAAGGCAGGTATAGATTTAGATCGTAAAGTGCTAGCGGATATTGCAGTTAGAGACCCAGATGCTTTTAATGCTATACTTCAGGAAGCCAGTGTAGCTCTTAAGGCTTAATGCTTTTATAAATGGAGTTTATCACGTGAGTGATATAGAAAAAAAGGTTCAGGTGATAGCTGAAGAGGCGATTGCATCTATATTAGATGTTGACTCCAAAAATGGTCTTGAAGAGCTTCGCATATCTACGTTAGGTAAAAAAGGAAGTATTTCTCTTCTTATGAAGGAGCTATCTAATATTAATCAAGAGGATAGAGCTAAAGTAGGGTTAATATTAAATAAAGCTAAAGAAGATTTGACACAAGCTATTAAAGAAAGAGAAAATTTTTTATTAAGAAGAACGTTAGAAAAAAAAATATCTGAAGAAAAGTTAGATATTTCACTTCCTCCAAGACCAAAGAAAACTGGCAGCATTCATCCTATTAATCATACTATTAACGAAATTTCTACTATAATGAATAATATTGGTTTTAGCATTGAAACGGGGCCAGATGTAGAGGATGACTTTCATAACTTTGAAGCATTAAATATTCCGTCTGATCATCCAGCTAGACAGGATCATGATACTTTCTATATGAAAATGAAGGATGATATAGGAAGAAGAAAAGTTTTAAGGACTCATACCTCACCAGTACAAGTAAGAACGATGGAAACACAATCTCCTCCATTATATATAATAGCGCCAGGAAGAACTTTTCGAAGAGATGATGATTCAACTCATTCGCCTATGTTCCACCAAATAGAGGCGTTAGCAATAGATAAAAACCTAACTATGGGTCACTTAAAAGGAGTAATAGAAAATCTTATTGCTAACTATTTTGGAGTTTATAATTTACCAATTCGGTTTAGACCTTCTTTTTTTCCTTTTACTGAGCCTTCTGCAGAAGTAGATATAAGTTGTAAGCGTGTAGGAGATAAAATTGAAATAGGAGGTTATGGAGAATGGTTAGAAGTTATGGGCTGTGGCATGGTTAATCCTAAAGTACTTAAAAATTGTGGTATAGATTCAGATGTTTGGCAAGGTTTTGCATTTGGTTTAGGAGTGGAAAGATTTGCGATGTTAAAGTACGGTATAGCAGATTTGCGTAATTTTTATGAAGGTGACATTAGATGGTTGGAACATTATAGTTTTTCTCCTTTAGATGTTCTCAAATCATCCTTATAGGTTATAGAATGAAGTTTACATATTCCTGGTTATTAGATCACTTAGAAACGGAGAAAACTGAAGAAGAAATCTCTGAACAGTTGACTAATTTAGGACTAGAAGTAGAAAATATAAAAAAACCTGATATAAATTTAAAAAGTTTTATGGTAGTTGAAGTAGTCAATGTTGAAAAACACCCTAATGCAGATAGATTAACAATTTGCAAAGTAAATAATGGAAAAGAAATTCTAGATGTAGTGTGTGGTGCAAAGAATGTACGTAAGGGTATGAAATCAATATATGCGCCAATAGGTAGTTTTATTCCAGAAAGTGATATTATTTTAAGAAAAAAGGAGATTAGAGGTGTTGAGAGTAATGGTATGCTGTGCTCTGAAAGAGAACTTTTAATTTCAGAGGATCATGATGGAATTATAGAGGTTCCAGAGTCATTTTCTATAGGTATTAGTTATATTGAATATGCAGGTTTGGATGATGTGGTATTTGATGTAGCTCTTACGCCGAACAGGGGTGACTGTGCAAGTGTGAGAGGGTTAGCTAGAGACTTAGCAGCATCTGGAATAGGAAGACTAAAAAACTTTTCTATAAAACATATTGAAGAAAAATTTGATAGTTCAATAGAATGGAAACTTTGCTTCAAACAGAAAAAATTTGCTTGTTCCAGGGTGGTAGGTAGATATTTTAAAAACGTTAATAATGCTGATAGTCCATTATGGATTCAGAGGAGGCTAAAATCAATAGGGCTGAGACCGATTTCTGGTCTTGTAGATATAACAAATTACTTGACATATGATATAGGAAGACCTCTTCATGTTTTTGATGCAAAAAAGATTAAAGGAAATGTATGTATCAGATTTGCTAAAACTAATGAAAATATATTGGCGCTAGATGATCGAGAATATCTATTACAAAATACTGATATAATTATAGCTGATGAAAGTGGTCCTGTAGGTCTTGCTGGTATTATAGGAGGAAAGTATACTGGAGTAGATCAATTTACAACCGATGTATTTTTAGAGGTAGCTCATTTTAATCCTAAATATATTGCTGCAACCGCTAGAAGACTTGCAATTACATCTGACGCAAGTTACAGGTTTGAAAGAGGCGTGGATTATGAAAGTACTAATTGGGGGACAGATATTGCAAGTAATTATATTATTGATATTTGTGGAGGTAGCGCTAGTAAAATTACTTCTGCATCAATTGAAACACCTGTTTTAAAGCCTATT
>CAYMQD010000133.1:0-7113 GCA_964392475.1 uncultured Alphaproteobacteria bacterium | reverse complement strand
ATAACCCTAATTAATCCGTTTCCTGAGCTTCCTTCAACTTCTAAAGAATCAAGTTTATTTTGAACTTCGGCTATTTTACTTTGCATCTGTTGTGCTTGTTTTAAAAATCCACCCAAATTTTTCATTTACTTAAGTCCTCCTTTAAATCTTACATTTATTTTATATTACTTTTTGCCCTAACTTCCTTCACTGTACTTCCGGGAAATGACTCTAATATTTCTTTTACTTTAGTATTTTTTTCTGCATTCGTTTTTTCTTTATCATCGTTATCATTTTTTTGCTCTAATAGGGTTGGAAAGGCCGTTCCCTCCGAGATAGTAATAGTCCAGGAAATATTTGTGGCTTTAACAAGCCTATTTTTTAAAATTATACAAAATTTTTCATCTACAAAATTTGCCTTCCTAAGCTCTATATATCCGGGTCTAAAAAAAGATACTTGCAATCTTTCATATAGGTCATTATAGAGTTGTATCTCTCTACGTGATTCCAACCAATGCACAAACTGTTTAAAATCTCCTGGAAAATGGGGTTTTATATCATTTTTTTCTGTAGTAGAAATTGTACCTACAACGCTACTCTTTTCTTCTTTTTTATTGAAAGAGATAGTGTTTGAAATATTATTTTCATCTGTATCAGAAATAAGATTCTTTGTGTTTTTTAATTGCTCTTCGGATTCTATATTATCTTGATCATTTAGTTTCTCAACCAATTTAGAAGGATCAGGTAAATCTGCAACATAAGAAAGTCTAATTAAAACCATCTCTAACGCTTCACGATTATTAGGAAGATCCCTAATTTCTGACATACCTCTGTATAAAATTTGCCAGCTACGCCCTAGTAAGGACATAGATAAATTATTACTGAGCTCCATACATCTCTTGTATTCATCTTCAGATAAAGGATAATGAATAAGTTTAGAAGAATCTATCTTTAGACGTGAAATTAAATGTATTATTGCTAAAAGCTCCTCTAGCACAATCATAGGTTCAGCTCCTACTTCAAAAATACCTTCAAGTAACGATAATGATTCCGCTATTTTTCCTTCCATAATTGAATCAAAAAGATTTAATATATTTTCTCTATCTGCTGACCCTAAAAGAGATGTAACAATACTTCCGGAAATTATTTTTTTTTCTCCTACACTGGCCATAGATTGATCCAAGATAGATAGTCCATCACGAACCGATCCACCAGATGCTCTAGCAATCAATACCAAAGCGTCTTCGTCTATAGACACATTCTCTTTTAAAGCTAGTGCTCTAAAAAAATTTATCAAATCATCAGTTTTGACCATTTTTAAGTCGTAACGTTGACAACGTGATAACACAGTTACAGGAATCTTTTTAAGTTCTGTTGTGCAAAAAATAAACTTTACGTGTTCAGGTGGCTCTTCTAACGTTTTTAAAAGCGCATTAAAAGCAGAAATAGACAACATATGAACCTCGTCTATTATATAAACTCTATACCTTCCTAATACAGGTTTATAAGCGATACCATCGGTAAGGTTTCTAACATCATCAACTCCTGTATGAGAGGCTGCATCTATTTCAACTATATCCATATGCCGTTCTGAAATAGCTGATGAGCAGTTTTTACACGTTCCACAAGGCTCGCTAGTTGCTTTATCCTGTTCCGAGCAATTTAACCCTCTCGCAATAATTCTTGCAGCAGTAGTTTTTCCTACACCTCTAACCCCATGTAATAAAAAAGCATGCGCTATTCTTCCTCTAGAAAAAGAATTTTTCAGCGTTGTTACTAATACCTCTTGTCCTATCAAGTCCTTAAATACCATAGGGCGGTATTTACGAGCCAATACATGATAATTATCAGAATTACTTTCAGCAGTAACACTATTGTCTTCTATATCTATTTCATCAATCTCACTCAACAGCATCTCCTAGATATAAGAAATATTAAACAAATAATTAGGAAAAACATAATAATTAATTTATTAATCAATTATTATGAATAGATTTTATTGTTATTCTGATATACCCTTTGCTGGAAGACCAGCACAACCCATGCCTACTTTGCTACGGCTGCTTCCTTTCGGACCTGACCGGATTTACAAAGAGCATGTCTATACTGATCTTCCTCAAATACTATAGCGCTTTTAACTACTTAGGTGTTAAGAAAATCTAAAAATGATCAAATCGTGCCATGTCTAATAATAAATTATTTTCAGGAACATCTTTAGATAGAGGGTTCAAGCAAAGAAAAAATCCCCAATTACTTAAAGACGCTCTAAAGAACAATAGAATAAAAATAGTTTGCTTCCAAGAGTTAAAGGCAGAAGTCATTTACTCTAACAACTTTCCTTCAGCTGTTTGGCACACAGGAAAGAAAGCTAAAGATATAATAAAATATTCTAATTTGTGTATATTCTTAGGTATAGAAAAAAATTATCTATACTTTGCTGCAGATTTGAAAAAAAATAAAAAAATAAATAATTATAATGTTCATATAAGTAATACTTTTGAAGAGATTCGTACTTTTGCAATGCTTGGAAATGCCAAAGAAGCTTCTATTTTAGGTTATGCGAGAGGCATCATTTACTGGCACCAAAAAATTAATTTTTGTGGGGTTTGCGCATCCCCTACACTAATAAATGATTATGGACATTCTAGAGTTTGTAGTAATTTAGACTGCGGTGAAATTTTTTTTCCGAGGCTAGACCCTGCAGTTATAATGCTAGTTACCTATAAAAACTTCTGTTTACTAGGGAGACAGCGCTCATGGCCTAAAGGTATGCATTCAACTTTGGCGGGTTTTGTAGAACATGGGGAGAGTATAGAAGAAGCGGTTTCAAGAGAAGTTTTTGAAGAAGTGGGGCTCAGTGTAATATCTCCTACTTACTGTTACTCCCAACCTTGGCCTTTCCCTAGATCATTAATGCTAGGGTTTAAAACTGAGGCTACAAATAAACGATTACAAATTGACCAAAATGAAATAGAGAACGCACTTTGGCTAACCCGGGAAGAAATAATAAACAGCCCAGAAAATGATAATTTTAAATTACCTGGAAAACTATCTATTGCTCGAAGACTAATTAATGATTGGGTATCACAAAGCTAAGTATGGTATTAGGTTTTTTTTCTATAATTACTTGCCGGATATACACCTAGCACCTTAACTTCCCTAGAAAAAAAACCAAGCTCTTCTAGTGCAAGTCTTACATCTACTTGATCAGGGTGCCCCTCAATATCGGCATAAAACTGGGTTGCAGAAAAAGAACCATCTAGCATATAGCTCTCCAGTTTTAATAAATTAACTCTATTAGTTGCAAAACCTCCTAAAGCTTTAAATAACGCGGCCGGCATATTTCTTATTTTAAAAACTATGCTAGTAATTACTTTTCCTTTTTCAAAATCAACATCCTTTGCCTGAGTACTCATAAGCAAGAATCTAGTAGTATTATCTAAAGAATCTTCTATATCTGATTTAATTATATCTAATGAATAAGTTTTTGCCGCCAAAGTAGAGGCGATAGCACCTCTTGATAAATCCCCAGAATTTGCTACATCGGATGCTGCACCGGCTGTGTCACTAGATATTTTAGCAATAAAATTATTGTCCTTTATAAACTTTCTGCACTGAGAAAGTGCTTGTTGATGGCTCTCTACTGATTTAATTTGATCCAAAGAAGAACCTTTTACTGCTAATAAATTATGTCTAACCCTTTGAAAATATTCCCCAACTATATGTAACGATGAACTAGGCAAAAGACTATGAATATCTGCTACTCTACCTGCTTGTGAATTTTCTATGGGTATCAAAGCTAGTTCAGCAGAAGAAGATTCTACAGCATAAAATGCATCCTCGAATGTTTTACAGGGAAATGGCTCCATATCCGGTGCAACTATGGTGCAAGCTAAATGAGAATAAGCACCATTTTGCCCTTGAAAAGCAATATTTTTTTTACTCATTTAAATTTCAATCTTCTAATTGTTTAAGAATATCAAGTAAATCATCTGGTGTATCAACAGTATCAGGAACATCATCTACTATGGCTATATCTATATTAAGCCCTGCTTCAATAGCTCTAAGCTGTTCCAATCTTTCTCTTAATTCTAAGTTAGATGGCTTTAAACTTACAAACTTTTCAAGTGCTTGGCGCTTATATGCATATATACCTATATGATGATACATTGGTCCTTCACCTGAAGGAACAGGCATTCTAGAAAAATAAAGCGCTTTTTTATTTTGAGAAGGATAGGTAGAAAAAACTACCTTTACCACATTAGCATTATTTTTTTCGTTAGTGTTTTTTATCTCAGCCGCAAGAGTAGCAATTTGTGAACCTCTAGATTGCATAGTATCATTTAAAATCCTAATATACTTATAGGGAAGGAAAGGCAAATCACATTGTAAATTTATTATAGTATCGTATTTTTCATTTGTTTTCATTTCTATATCATTAATTGCTGCAAAGACTCTGTCTGAACCGGATGGAAGGTTTTTATCAGTCATTACTGCTTCTACTCCTAAAGCTACAGCTTCATCTTTCACTTCCTTTTCACAGCATGCAACAATAACTGGCCCAATAGAAGATTCTTCTGCTATATTTATCATTCTTGCTATCATTGTTTTTCCTGCAATGTTCACTAGAGGTTTTCCTGGAAAACGCTTAGAATCTAATCTTGCTGGAATAACTATTACAGTTGACATATTTTTATAATCCTTAAGATTATGAGAGTATGTTTAAAAAAAATTTAATACAATTTTAAAATATATAAAATTATAATATAACTTTTTTAAGTATGTTTTATTCAATAGTAACATTATATTTAAAGTTAAAAATAAATTAGTATTTAAAATATATTTGGGAAATTAAAAATATGTCTTTCGAATTAAATAAAATATTAGGGGCATTTTTGGGAACCTGCTTAATATTAGTAATTATAGGAACTCTAGAAAATTTAATTTATAAGCAAGATGATTCTTTACCTATGCCTCCAGAAAGTCTCTCATACAGGATAGCTACTGATACTAACAATACTCCTGTAGTTGATGATATTACTCTATCAGAAAATAGTTTAGAAGAAGAACTCAACATTGCCCAGCTAATAGATCAAGCTGATGTTGATTTAGGTTTACTATATTCCAAAAAATGTACTGCATGTCATTCATTTGATGAAGCTAGAAATAAGAAAATTGGTCCTCCTTTGATAGATGTATACGAACGAAAAATTGCTATAATAGAAGACTACGCCTATTCTAAGTCATTTCAAAATTTAAATGGAATATGGGATTTAGAGGCATTAGACGGATTTTTGAAACAACCTAAAGAATGGGCACCTGGAACTAAAATGTCTTTTGTAGGAATAAAAAAGACTGAAGATAGAGCTAATCTGATCGCATACTTAAAGTCATTAATAAAAAACTAATACAATAGATATCTATATGAAATTTTTGTAAATTATTAAATTAATGGGTTAATATATGTTAAAATATTTATGTTTACTTTTATTCACTTTTTTAATTTTCACGCAAGGAAAAACAGAAGAAGCTGAAAGTTTGCCTACACACGCCATATCTATGTTTGGTCAAATAAAATATAAAAAAGATTTTAAAAATTTTGAATATGCAAACCCAAATGCACCTAAAATCGGCACAGCTCGCCTAGCCGCTCAAGGAACTTATGATAGTTTAAATCCGTTTATCTTAAAAGGCTTACCAGCTGCAGGAATTGGCCTTATTTATGATAGTTTGATTACAAGTTCACTTGATGAGCCCTTCACTGAATATTCTGAAATTGCATCAGCTGTTTTACTTGCGAAAGATAATTCTTGGGTAGAGTTTACTATAAATCCCAAAGCCGTTTGGCATGATGGCATGCCAATTACTCCTGAAGATATTATTTGGACATTTAATACTTTAATCTCTAAAGGGCATCCTTGGTATAAAAGTTACTATGAAGGGATTGAATCTGTAGAAAAAACATCTGCAGATAAAATTAAATTTATATTTAAACCTGAAACTATTAATCGAGAACTACCTCTTATTATTGGACAATTACAACCACTTCCAAAACATTATTGGATAACAAGAAAGTTCGAAGAAACTACATTGGATCCACCTTTAGGATCTGGGCCATATAAAATTATGAATCTAGATCCTGGCCATAGCATTGTGTATGAACGATTACAAAATTACTGGGCAGAAAATTTGCCAGTAAATGTAGGTCATAATAATTTTAATATTATACAATTTGATTATTATAGAGATGCTAATGTAATGATAGAAGCCTTAAAAGCACAAGAGTATGACTTCCGGTCTGAAAATATATCCAAAGAATGGTCTACAGCCTATAATATTCCTGCATTAGAAAATGGCTTATTAATAAAAAAATTAATTAAAAATTACTTGCCTCAAGGAATGCAAGGTTTCGCATTTAATATTAGAAAACCTATTTTTAAAGATATAGCATTAAGAAAAGCTATTAATTACACATTTGATTTTGAATGGACTAATAAGACCTTATTTTACAACCAATATACTAGATCTGAAAGTTACTTTTCTAATTCTTCATTAGCCTCTAAAGACATACCTAAAGGTTTAGAACTAGAAATTCTTAGAGAAATAAGTGATAAAATACCTGAAACTCTATTTAAAAAACCTTTTATTGTACCTAAGACAGATGGTTCTGGAAGAAATAGAAAAAACTTGAAAACTGCTATAGATATCTTAGAAAAAGGTGGATACAAAGTTTATGAAAATTTACTATATTCTCCCGAAAATTTACCAATTAAATTTGAAGTTTTGTTGGTCTCACCAGCTTTTGAAAAAATAGTTGGTCCATTTATAGAAAATTTAAAACGTTTAGGAATAGAGGCAACTTTAAGGATAGTCGATCCGGCACAATATAAAAATAGATTAGATCAATTTGATTATGACATGGTGGTGATTGCAATAGGTCAATCTCTGTCTCCTGGAAATGAACAAAAAAGCTATTGGTCTAGTCAGGCTGCCGATATACCCGGAAGTTCAAATTGGATTGGCATAAAAAATCCAGCAGTTGACTATTTAATCAAGAAAATAATTGAATCTCCTGACGAAAAAAACCTTATCGCGGCTACTAGAGCATTAGACCGCGTACTTCTTCATGGATAT
>CAYMQD010000132.1:0-4187 GCA_964392475.1 uncultured Alphaproteobacteria bacterium | reverse complement strand
TACGCAAGTTTTCTCTTATTCTATCAAAAATTACTACCGTATCATTCATTGAATAACCTATTATTAATAGTATAGCTGCAACCGTAGCTAGGTTATACTCTAGTCCTGTAATTACAAAGACTCCTACAGTAAGAGTAATATCATTAATGAGAGCACAAACTGCTCCAAAAGCAAATGGTAATTCAAATCTAAACCATATATATACTAGCATAGCACTTATAGCTAAAATTACAGCAATGATACCGTTTCTAATAAGGTCTTGGCTAACTGTAGGGCCCACAAATTCTACTCTTCTATATTCTATAACATTTTCTCCAAATGCACCCTTCATAGAATTTCGTATTTTTTCAACAGCAATTTGCTGATTTTTATCTTCGCCAGGCTGTCTTTCAACTCGTATTAAAATATTATCAGCAGAGCCAAATTCCTGTATAGCAACTTCCCCCAAATTTAAATTTTTTAAATTATTTCTTAATAGTGGAATAGATAAGTTCTCAGTTGTTTTTATTTCAATTAATATTCCTCCTTTGAAATCTATGCCATAATTCAGTCCAAAAAAAAGAAAAAGAATTAGAGAAATAATTGCAAAAAAGATTGAACCGCCAAACGCAATAAATCTATATTTATAAAATCTCAACTGAGTTTGATCTGATATTAACCTTAAACGCATTTTATCCTCACTAAATAGGAAGCGATTTAGCTTTAGTTTTAGATAGCCATAATACTATTAGAACTCTACTAACCATTAATGAAGTAAAAACGGTAGTAATCACTCCTATTGCAAGAGTGATAGAAAAACCCTTTATAGGCCCTGAACCCAAAAAGAATAGTATTATGGCCGCTATTAAAGTAGTGATATTAGCATCAAAAATTGCATGTAGAGCCTGCTTATAACCAGCATCTATAGCATTTATTATTGAACGACCATTTAGAGATTCTTCTCTAATTCTTTCAAATACCAAAACATTCGCATCAACAGCCATACCTACTGTTAAAGCTATGCCAGCAATTCCAGGCAGTGTAAGTGTAGCACCCACTAAAGATAAAAGTGAGATTATTAAACATACATTTATACTTAATGCTATATTCGCAATTAGCCCAAATGGGCCGTATACTGCAAACATATATATCGCAACTAAAAATAATGCAATAATTCCAGCCTTTGCTCCAGAATCAATAGAATCCTTTCCAAGGCTAGGACCAACTGTTCTTTCTTCTAATATAGTTAATGGAGCTGGCAATGAACCAGCTCTTAAAAGTAAAGCTAAGTCATTTGCAGTTTCAAAAGTAAAATTTCCAGATATTTGTCCTACTCCTCCAGGGATTGCTTCTCGGATCACTGGAGCAGATATAACTTCTCCGTCTAACACAATAGCAAACCTCTTTCCTATATTATTGGCTGTTAAGTTTGCAAACTTTCTAGAACCTGAAACATCAAATCTTAAGCTTACTACGGGTTGATTATTTTGATCCATACTCGGCTGTGCATCTACTAAGCTATCTCCACTAACTCCCACCCTTTTTCTAATAACATACGGAATTTTATTTTCTTCTTCATTACCGTATATAAGTTCAGAACCGGCAGGTGTTCTGCCATTAATTGCATTTTGAATGGATGCTTTTTCATCAACCATCCTAAAATTCATTTTTGCGGTTTTCCCTAATAACCTCTTTACTCTTTCTGGGTCATCTATCCCAGGTAGTTGAACCATAATACGTTCAATTCCTTGTCTTTGTATAATAGGTTCATTGGTACCAGTTTCATCTATTCTTCTTCTTATAATTTCTAAAGATTGTTGCAAAGCTGAATTTTTTAAAGCATTCGTGCTTTCTTTATTATAATTAGCAGTTAATAACCAATCATCAGATATATTTACATCCAAGGACGTATCTATATTATTTATGATTTCAATAATAGAAGGTTTATTTTGGTCAGGTTTTAATTTTATATTTAAAGCATCATCAAATACACCAATACTATTATACCCTATACGTGCACCTCTAAAGCTTATTCTAGCTTCTTCAAGAATACTTTCTAAGCGTTCTTCAATAACTACATTAGATTCAACTTTCAATAAAAGATATGAACCCCCCTGTAAGTCTAAACCTAACCTAAGTTTATTTTTTGAAAAAAAATAGTCAGAATCAAAATGAAAAAAATTTGGAATTGAATATAATATAGAAAAAATACCTATAATTAATACAAGCAATTTTTTCCACGGCTCTATTTTTAACAATGTTTCAAGATCCAGATTTAAACAGTTTTAGCATTGGAAGAATTTTTAGAAGAAACAACTTCAGATATTGTATCTCTTTTAACTTTAACTTTTACATCTTTACAAATTTCTATAATTAATATTGTTTCACTTTCCACTTTAAAAATTTTTCCAAATATACCACCAGATGTTACTACTTCATCACCTTTTTGGATATTCGTTACCATAGTACGATGTTGTTTCATACGTTTTTGTTGTGGTCTAATTAGTAAAAAGTAAAAAACTCCAAATATTAATATTAAAGGTAAAAGTTGTACAAAAATTCCGGGACCACCAGATTGAGAAGCTGTTTGTGCTAGAGCAGGATTTATAAGCATTTTAAATTACCATTAATTATATAAAAAGATGAATATAACGTGGAAAATAGTAAATGCAAATCTTTAGATATACTATTAAGCAAAAGTATATTTTCTTAATGTTGGTTTTTATATACATAAAGATTTAAAATATTATAATTTCTTGCATATTTAGTTTTAAAATTTAGGATCTATTTTTATGAGTAATTCAAAAAAAATACTATACCAACTAATAAGAATTGCGGATTCCCTAGATAGAATATCACCAATTCCAAATTCTAATCAACTTGTAAAAAATGCAGATACTTATGAATGGATAGGTAAAAAACATTCTTTAAATGTTATAACTAATGTAAATCGAATAAATATAGATCTACTATTAGGCATTCATAATATTAAAAATACATTAATTCAAAACACAATGAGATTTGCAAATAATTTTCCAGCAAATAACGTTTTATTATGGGGTGCTCGAGGTATGGGAAAATCGAGCTTAATAAAATCTTGCCATTTTTATGTTAGAAAAAATAGCAAAAAGGATCTTGTTCTCGTCGAAATTTATAAAAACGAAATAAGTACTTTACCTGATCTACTTCGTATTCTTGGAAAGAATAATAAAAGATTTATTATATTTTGCGATGATTTATCATTTGAGCAAGGAGAATATAGTTATAAGGCCCTTAAATCGCTATTAGAAGGAGGAATAGAAAAAAAACCAGATAATGTAATATTTTATGCTACTTCAAATAGAAGACATTTAATTGCACGCGATATCATAGAAAACGAACAAAATAAGGCAATACATGAAAAAGAAGTTGTTGAGGAAAAAATTTCTTTATCAGACAGATTCGGACTCAGTTTAGGTTTTTATAATTGTTCACAAAAAGAATATTTTAATATAGTTAAAGGGTACTCTATGCAATTTAAATTTAAAATATCAGATAAAGAACTTGAAGATTTAGCTCTCAAATGGTCTATTTCTAGAGGATCAAGGTCTGGTAGAGTAGCTTGGCAGTTTATTCAAGACTTGGCAGGAAAATTAGAGAAAAAATTATAAAATTATCGTTGCTGTAAAAATTTTAATGGATTTACAGGCTTGGACTTATGTCGTATTTCAAAATGTAACTGAGGAGATAAAACATTACCTGTTTTCCCTACTGTCGCTATTACATTATTTCTATTTATAATATCACCTTTACTAACTAATATTTTAGAAAGATGCGCATATGCACTGGTCCATCCATCAGAATGACGTATTATTACTAATGTTCCATATGCGGGGATTTCATTTCCAGTATACACAACTGTGCCACTTCTAGTTGCCCTTACTGGCGCACCCTCAGCGGCTAAAATATTTATCCCATCATTAATTTTTCCACCATCTTTAGGTCCAAAAGTTGAAATAACCTTTCCCTCTGTAGGCCAAGAATACATTTTCTTTATAATATTTTGAGAGCTTTTAGTGGATTCTGTTATTTTAATAACTTTAGATTCTTGCTCAACATTGCAATTATCTTTTTTTAGATTATTGTTGAAATATAAAACTTGTCCTGGAAACAATCTATATGGTTGTTCTAAGTTATTAGAAATAATTATTGAATTCATATTAACATTG
>CAYMQD010000131.1:0-2960 GCA_964392475.1 uncultured Alphaproteobacteria bacterium | reverse complement strand
TGGGTTAGACAATTTTTAAATATTACTCCAGCAGGAAAAGTACTCCCTTGCCATGCTGCGGAATCGCTAAATTTTCTTAATTTTGATAATATAAAGGAAAAATCTCTTTCTTGGATATGGAAGCATTCAGAAGCATTCAATAGATTTAGAGGAACATCTTGGATGCCAGAACCTTGTAAGTCATGTGATAGAAGGGAAATTGATTGGGGAGGATGCCGTTGTCAGGCATTTGCGTTAACTGGAGAACAAAATGCGACGGATCCAACTTGCGAATTTTCTCCATATAGAAAAGTCTTAGATGAACCTTTGTCAAAAGTGGGTAAAGAAATTCCTGAATTTATCTACAGACGTTAGATTTTTAATTAATTTTATTCCTCACCAGAGGGTATAATAAAAACCTGTCCAGGGTATATTAAATCTGGATTCTTTATTTGATCACGATTTGAAGTAAATATCATTGTATAACGCATACCAAATCCATATCTATTTTTAGCAATTGCCCACAAAGTATCTCCGGGTTGGATTAAAACTGTATTAGAATCTTCTATATCTGGAATCTTTTCAGGTTTTACAAAGGGAATTTCTAATCTAGATACTACTTTGTCATTTTCATGTTGATCTAGTCTTAGTAAATGTTTTCCGGGGGCAACATAAAGATCACTAACTAATAGCCATCTACCATTATTTTCTATAGCAACATTTCCTATAATATTACTGTCCATATATACGTTTACTCTCAAACCTACTGTACCTCTACCAGATAATCCTAAACTTTCGTCTTCACCAAAGGTGAGTGTTTCTAGAGTTAACGCAATAGTTTCAGATGTTTCTTCCTCTGACTCTTGTAATACAGCACTAGCCATTCCGGAATCATCTAACAATATAACTGAAGATTCTTGATTTATATTTTCTGGAATTTCCCCTACTGGCCTAGGAGGTTCATTTATAGATTCTGAAGTTTCCAGGTCTAATTCCCCAGAATCAGAAGAATCTTTTAACGCTAAATCTTTTTCTTTAATTATATATGCTAATACCGTTTCTTCTGAAAATATAACTGCACCATTATTTGATTTTGCTTTTAGACTTAATTCATGGCCTCCCGCTTTCAATAATTCATTTGGCACAAATACAAATTCCCCTCTAGAATCTGCTATAGTAGAATCAATAACTTTATTGCTATCTATTAGAAGCTCTACTAAATCGCCAGGATTAGTTCTACCGGCTACAACTATTTGTCCGTCTGGTGCAATTTGAACTACATCAAATATAGGAATACCTAAGAATTCTTTTATTTCATTAGTCTGGTCGCCTTTATTATCTTCATCTTTATATTCCTCTATAACTTCTAATTCTGTAGAATCCACCTCTTCTTCTTGAATATTTTCATCCTGTAACTCATTTAATCCAGTAAATTGCTCTTGACTAACATCATCTTCTTTAATGTTTTGTTCAATATTATCAATTTCTGAACTTAATAAATATTTGCTATATTCTGAAACATCTATACTCATGTAGACATAGCCTAGTATTCCTAATAAGAATGGACTAGATATTATAAGAATAGGTATAAGTTTTTTCATAAAGGTCTATGCCAAAAGTTTTATACAAGATAACACAAATTCTGTTTAAGTTATCATACATACAAAAAATTACTAACAAAGTAATTATTTCGGAAACAAAAAATGCCTTTTAAAAAAAGTTTTAAAAATACTACAGTCTGTATATTTTGTGGTAGTCAACTTGGTAAAAATAAAAAATATAAATATGAATCTAGGTTACTTACAAGATCTTTAGTAAATGAAAACTATAATATTATATATGGAGCAGGTAAAATAGGCTTAATGGGAGAAATTGCAAATCAAGCTATAGAATTAAAAGGATATATCAAAGGTGTAATTCCAAATTTTCTTAATAAAAAAGAAATTGTACACCAACATTTATCAGAACTTAAAATGACATCAGATCTTTTTGAAAGAAAAAAATATATGATAAAGCATTCCGATGCATTTATTGTTTTACCCGGAGGTATAGGCACTTTAGATGAAATATTTGATATTTTAGCTCATACAAAACTTGATCTAATAAAAAAACCTATTATTTTACTAAATATCAATAATTATTGGGAGCCACTTAAGATAACACTAAAACATTTATGTTTAGAAGCGTTTGCCAATGAGGCTGATTTTGTAAGTTTAAAATTTTCTAAAGACTCAAATCATGCTATTAGATTACTTAAGGAATTGTTAATAATTGATAAAAATAAAATTAGTATTTAACCATAAATTATGAGGAAAAAATGAAGAAAATACATGTCGATAGTCCAGTAGTTGAAATTGACGGTGATGAAATGACCCGAGTAATTTGGAAAATGATTAAGTCCAAGCTTATTCTCCCTTGGTTAAATATTGATCTTAAATATTTTGATTTAGGTATTCAACATAGAGACAATACAAATGATCAAATTACAATTGATGCCGCTGAAGCAATCAAAAAATATGGTGTTGGAATAAAATGTGCAACTATTACTCCAGATGAAGCAAGAGTTGAAGAATTTAATTTAAAAAAAATGTGGCGGTCTCCTAACGGAACTATTAGAAATATTCTAGGAGGAACAGTATTTAGGCAACCTATAATCTGTAAAAATATACCTGCTTATGTTGGGGTATGGAAAAAGCCAATTATTATTGGTAGACATGCATATGGTGACCAATATAGAGCCACAGATTTCTTAGTTCCCGGTCCAGGAAAATTAAAAGTTTCTTTTGAACCAGACGATGGTACTAAGACTATCGAGCATGACGTCTTTCATTTTCAAGATACAGGTATCGCTATGACCATGTATAACCTAGATGAATCTATAAGAGGCTTTGCCCGTGCCTGCTTTAACTATGCGCTTAATGTAAATTTTCCTATATATATGTCTACAAAAAATACAATATTAAAGGCTTACGACGGACGAT
>CAYMQD010000130.1:0-4507 GCA_964392475.1 uncultured Alphaproteobacteria bacterium | reverse complement strand
TAAGTAATTTTTTACAAGAAAATGCTTCAAATTTATTACATAATCAGAGCCTAGATTATTTTAAAGAAATTTCAAATTTAAAAGATACAGTAAAAAAATTACTTGGAGATAATATTCCTCCAAGACCTCCAGGTTTTTGTGTTGGATGCCCAGAGAGACCTTTTTTCTCGGCGCTTAAAATGTTACAAAAAGAAACAGGTAAGATTCATGTTTCTACAGATATTGGATGCCATTCATTTGCTACTTTCCCCCCATTTTCTTTTGGAAATTCTATTTTGGGCTATGGGATGAGCCTTGCCTCTAGTGCAGGAGTTCAAAGTTTCATGAATAAACGTCCTATATCAATTATGGGTGACGGAGGGTTTTGGCACAATGGAATGCTTTCAGGTGTAGCCTCTAGATTGTTAAACGGGTCTGACGGTATTCTAGTTATATTAAAAAATGGTTATACTTCAGCTACAGGAACTCAGGATTTATTATCTACACCAAAAAAAATAATTAGAAAAGATGCATTAGATGAAAGTACAACAAGCAAGGATACAACTATAGAGAAAGCGCTTTATGGTGTTGGTGTTGAATGGGTAAAGACAGTTCATACTTATAATGTTGGAGATGTAAAAAAAGTAATTAAAAGTGCTATGGATTCTAAATTCAATGGTCTAAAGGTGATAGTGGCTGAAGGGGAATGTCAATTAGAAAGGCAAAGAAGATTAAAACCTATATTGAAAAATAAAGTAAAAAAGAATTTACGTATAGTTAAAGTAAGATACGTAGTAGATGAAGAAACCTGCTCTGGGGACCATTCATGTATTCGATTATCCGGTTGTCCAACACTTACAATAAAGGCTCCAAAAAATAAATTAAAAATAGACCCCGTAGCATATATTAATGAGGGATGCGTAGGATGTGGACTATGTGGAGAAAATGCTATAGAGGCAAGTTTGTGTCCATCTTTTTGGAGAGCAGAAGTTATAACAAACCCTAAATGGTATGAGCGTTTTGTATTTAATTTTAGAAAAATATTTTTAAGGTCTTATATTTGAGTAAGATAATTAAAAGAGATAAAGTTTCTATCCTCATAGCTGCCTTAGGAGGAGAGGGTGGCGGTGTATTAATGAACTGGATAGTTAAAAGCGCAAGAGAATATGAATGTGGTGTTCAAGCCACTTCGGTGCCAGGAGTAGCTCAAAGGACGGGTGCCACAAGCTACTATATAGAATTGTCTCATCAAAGTTCAAAAAACAAATTAAAGACTAATTTTTCTCTTATGCCTATGGCGGGAAGAGTAGACTTAGTTGTTGCAAGTGAACTTTTGGAGGCAGCAAGAATGATGGAAAAAGGTTTTATCAGTAAAAAAACAACACTTATAACTTCAAATAGTAGAATTTTTACTAATTTAGAGAAGATGCATAAGTCGGATGGTAGGTATGATTCACAAACTATATTAGAGGCTGCCAAACAATTATCACACAGATTAATAACACTAGACTTACATGATATAGCAATCAGGCATAATACTATTATTTCGGCACCAATGTTTGGTGCACTAAGTGCTGCAAATATACTTCCATGGAATTTGGAATATTCTAAGAAAATTATTTCTTCAGAACAAAATAGTAAAAATAATACACTGAGTTTTGCGTCGGCTGCAAAGATAGTTTTATCTGGTGAAGAAACAAAGATAGATGAAAAAGTAATTTTAGAAGAAAAAGATAATGCTATAGACTTTAGCCTTAATTATGATGGTGTTTTACCTAAAGATATAAGCTTGTATACAAATTTAGGATATAAACGTTGTATAGAATTTCAAAATAAAAACTATGGGAATCTTTATATTTTAAGAGTAAATTTTTTTTTAAAACATTTAGTGAAAGACGATTTTACAAATTTGAAAGCAGTAAGTGAATCAATCCGTGTTTTAGCGCTTTGGATGACATATGAGGATATTCCACGTGTAGCAAGTATTAAGAAGAGTAAATTAAGATTCCAAAGCGTAAAAGAAGAGTTAAAATTAGAACCCAATCAGACGTATAAAATATTTGACTATTTCAGGCCTAGCGCAAAAGAAATTAAAGCTATTCTACCAAGTTTTTTAGGAAATTTTGTAGAAAAAATTATAAATATTTTAGGAAAGATTTTTTATGGAAAAAAAGGTGTAAGAGTGGTTAGCAATACTATATCCGGATTTTTAATATTGTCTTTGCTTTCTTCTCTTAGCTTAATAAGAAAATATTCGTCACGATATAAGGCGGAACAAAATGCGATAAATAATTGGATGGAGATGATGAGTAAGGCGTTTTCTTATTCTGCCCAATATGCTGAAGCACTAGCATCTTTACCTAGATTGCTTAAAGGTTATGGGGATACTTGGGATGTAGGAATCGAAAGGTATAATCTCTTGTTAGATTCTTTGGTCAAGCCTACTTTAGATAAAGAAATAAAAAAAACTGATGTTAAACTTTTACAAGATGCATTAAACGCATCTTTAAATTTCCAAGGAGATGAAAAGCTTACTAGCCTTTTAGAAAAATAGATTAAATTTTATTAATTTAGAGAACGTACTATTTCTTCAACAGTTTTTTTTGCGTCGCCGAAAACCATCATAGTTTTTTCATTATAAAAAATCTCGTTATCTATTCCTGCGTAACCAGGAGATAAACTTCTTTTTAAAAATAAAATGGACTTAGCATTTTCTACATCTAATATGGGCATGCCAGCTATAGGGCTGGATGGATCTTTTTTTGCAGATGGATTCGTAACATCATTTGCTCCAATTACAAAAGCAACGTCCGCAGTGGAAAAATCAGAATTAATTTCATCTAGTTCAAAAACTTCTTCATATGGTACGTTTGCTTCTGCGAGTAGAACATTCATATGCCCAGGCATTCTTCCCGCTACTGGATGAATTGCATATGAAACCTTTACACCTTGGGATTTTAATAAGTCTGACATTTCTCTGAGTGTATGTTGTGCTTGAGCTACAGCCATCCCATATCCAGGTACTATTATAACATGTTCTGAATTTTCAAGAAGAAAAGAAGCATCTTCAGGGCTTCCAGATTTTACAATCTTATCAACTGTGTTTTGATTGATTACATCAGAGGATTCTCCACCAAATCCTCCTAGTATAACGCTAACAAAGGATCTATTCATAGCTTTACACATTATGTAAGATAGTATTGCACCAGAGCTTCCAACAATTGCTCCTACTATAATGAGAGCAGAATTTTGAAGTGTAAATCCAATACCTGCTGTTGCCCATCCCGAATATGAGTTAAGCATGGAAACTACTACAGGCATATCAGCACCGCCTATAGGGATAATAATTAAAACACCTATTAGAAAAGCTAGTAAAGTTAGAGCAATAAAAGTCTCATTTGATTGATCTAACACAAATAAAATAACTAACACTATAGTAGTTATTCCAAGAATTAGATTTAATAGGTGCTGCTTAAAAAATATAATAGGAGAACCTGACATCAAACCTTGTAATTTTAAAAATGCTATAATTGACCCTGTAAAAGTTAGTGCACCAATAACAGAGCCAATAGACATTTCTATGCGGCTAACTATTTTAATATTTTCGGATGATCCTATTCCAAAGGATTCTGGCGATAGTAAAGCTGCAAATGCTACTATTACGGCAGCTAATCCTACCAAACTATGAAAAGCGGCTACTAGTTGAGGCATATCAGTCATTTTTACTTTTTTGGCTATTATAACCCCTATTAATCCCCCAATTACCAGAGCAAGTAATGTCCAAGTATAATTAATAGCTTCTGGGTTATACAAAGTAGTAAGAATGGCAACGGACATTCCTATAATTCCAAAGGTATTTCCTTGTCGTGCAGTTGAAGGAGATGACAAGCCTTTTAGAGCTAAAATAAATAAAATTGCTGAGAACAAATAGAGTAATGAAGAGATATTAGCAAAATTCATAAAATGTTTCCTAACGACGTTTCTTAAACATGCTAAGCATGCGTTGTGTTACTACAAATCCTCCAAATATATTAATTGAAGCTAAAATAGTAGCTATAAAACCTAGTATTTGAGGAAGTGAAAGAATTTCTTGGTCATTAATTTCATTAGAATTTGTGAGTGCGATGAGCGCTCCTACAACAATTATTCCAGAAATAGCATTTGTAACGCTCATCAATGGGGTATGAAGTGCTGGTGTCACAGACCAAACTACAAAATAACCAACAAAAACAGCAAGAACAAATACAGTAAAATCTAAAACAAAAGGATTAACTTCCATTTGTAACCTCCTTAGTAATTAATTTATTTAACACTTTATCATGTTTTGTTAATGCAGATTTGAGTATTACTTCATCGTCCCATTGAAAAACTAAATTTCCCTCATTGTTTATAAAAGGTATGAGAAAATTATAAATATTGCGTGCGTATAAAGCACTTGCATCCTTAGATACCATGCTGGGTAAATTCGCGTTTCCTATAATTGTTACTCCTTTATACTTAATGATTTTTCCTATTGATGATGATTCGC
>CAYMQD010000129.1:0-3022 GCA_964392475.1 uncultured Alphaproteobacteria bacterium | reverse complement strand
TTCCGGATACTCTAGAACACTTGTAAATACGTTAGTTGTCATAGAATAATTTCTATCTAAAAAAAATGGGTCAGTAAATGAAAAGTCTGCTCTATTTTCTCTATCACTTGCCATAAGATCAAATTTTATTTTCTGACTTTTTCCTAGCAAATTATTTTCACTAAGACCTACACTTGCAGTTGCTCCCACAGCAGAAGAAAAACCTCCTCCCAAAAAAAACCTGTCTGATATTTCAATATTCTGACTTAACCCTAAAATATAACCTAATTTTCCTGAAATAGAAGCCACCATCTTCTCATTAAATATTTCTTCATATGTTGCACCTCTAAAAGTAGTTTTAAAGTACCTCTTGTCTCCTCCTAACCCAGCAAGAGATAAATTATTTGAAGCAGTCCATCCATCTTTTGGGTCATATTTATTATTAGTTTTATCAATAGAGTTTCCAAAAGAAATAACTGATAAAACACTTTCACCAGCAATAGCTTTAATAGATGATGATGCATCAGATTCAGCAACTATATTTCTGCTTTCAAGTCTGTAACCAATGCTCTGTGATCCATATTCACCTACATTGTAAGATATATTAAGTCCTCCTCCATCTCTTTCATTCTCATAATTACTTTCAGGATATTCTTGAACAGTTGTAAATAAGTTAGTTGTCATTGAAGAATGTCTATCTAAAAAAAATGGTTCAGTAAATGAAAAGTCTGCTCTATTTTCTCTATCACTTGCCAAAAGATTAAGTTTTATTTTCTGACTTTTTCCTAGCAAATTATTTTCACTAAGACCTATACTTGCAGTTGCTCCCACACCAGAAGAAAAACCTCCTCCCAAAATTAAACTTCCAGTACTTTGCTCTTTGACATTTATGTTCAAATCAACAGTATTCTGTTCTTCAAAGTTATCGCTTACTTCAATATCTGCAATAGAAAAATGTCCTAAATTTCTAATTAAAGTTTTAGATCTATTTATTAAATTTCTATTGTAAGGATCCCCTTCAGCTAATCTAATGGTTCTTCTTATCACTTTATCTAGCGTTCTTGTATTGCCAGATATAATAATTCAATTAATATATTTTTTTTGCCCAGGCTTTATAAGAAACTTTACATCTATGATATTATTATCTTTTCTATTTATAAGTGGAATAATATTTATAAATGGAGCGCCAGAATCTATTATACTTTCAGTGAGTCTGGAAATATTATCTTCTACTCTTGAAGCACTGTACCAACTACCTTTTTTTATAGTTATAGATTTTAAAATATCTGATTTCTTATAGTTTTTAATTTCTACATCAACATTTACATTGCCGAACTTATAGCGCAATCCTTCATTTACAACAAAAGTAATATAAAACTTATCTTTTTTATTGCTAATTTCTCCTATGGCTAGATTAATCTCTGCATCTACAAACCCTTGGTCAGCATAAAAATTTTTTAAATTTTCTTTGTCAAAATTTAGTAAATCTGGATCAAACTTTCCTCCAGAAGTTAATATCTTACACCATCTAGATTCGCTAGTAGCTATTTCTCTTTTAAGTCTAGAGTCAGAAAAAAAACGATTACCTAAAAATTTAATACTATCTACCTTAGATAAAGGCCCTTCTATAATTTCAAATACTATATCTACTCTGTTTTGTTCTAAATAAATTACTTTAGGTTCTACTACTGCTGCATATCTACCACTAGCCCTATACAATGCTAAAATTCTTTGTAAATTACTTTGAATTTTGCTTTTAGTAAATACATCTCTTACTTTTACAGAGATTTCAGGAAAAATATCTTCATCATCTAATCTTTTGTTTCCCTCTAATGCAATTCTATTAATAATAGGGTTTTCAGTAACTATAATTGTAAGTTTTGATTCCTCTAATTTAAATTTAATTTTTGAAAATAGTTCAGTAGCAAATAAATCTTTAAACAATATATTTAGATCACTTTCTGGTATCTTTGAGTTAGAGTTAATGTTTAAGTAAGAAAATATTGTGTTATCATCAAGTCTAATATTTCCTTCTATCTCTATTTTGTTAATATTATTAGCAAAGCTAAACTTAATAAAACTTGTAAGAAAAAATATAATTAATAAAAATTTAAACATTCTGTCTATTATCAATTTAAAACTCTACAATACAAGTCATTAAAAATTGTGAAAAACATTAAAGAAACTATTATAATTACCCCTACAATTTGAAAATATTTATAAAAATTTTTAGTAACTTGTTTTTTGTTAGCTAACTCATACATATATGTAAAAAAATGGCCCCCATCTAAAAGTGGCAAAGGAAATAAATTAATCAAACCTAAGTTTATAGATATCAATGCAATTAAAGACATAAAAGACACTAGATCCTGACTTGCTATATCATTAGATACCTTTGCAATTAATATTGGCCCTCCAACTTCACAATGATCTCTTTTACCAAATATTATTTCAGAAAACGCAATTAATGTTTTTACACTAATTAATACAAAGTTTTCCATAGATTCTATTGTTGCTTCAAAAAAGTTTAATCTTTTTCTTTCTCTAGAAAACTGAATTCCAATAACTCCTTTTTCCTCAGCATCTTCTGTAATAACTAGTTCAGGAATTATATCCAAATTGTAATATTTATTATTACGCAAGACTAAAAAATTTAATTTTTTTTTAGGACTTTTTTCAATTATACTAATAACTTCTTTAACATCAAAAACCTTTATATTATTAATTTCTAATATTTGATCTTTGGGTTTTAACCCAGATTTGAAAGCAGGTGAACTATCTATAACTTTCCTTACTAATGGATTTAGAATTGGTTCAATACCTAAATAGTTTACTTCTCTTTCACTACCAATAAAGGTATTGATTATTCTCTTTTCTGGATAAACATTAAGATCATAAAGTTTATTATTTCTTTTTATTTTGAAATTAATTACTTTATATAACTTATCATCTAAAATACTAGAAATATCTTCAAAAGAGTTAACCTTTATATTATTTACAGATAAAATTTTGTCATATTTTAAAATACCAGCAATTTCTGATG
>CAYMQD010000128.1:0-3410 GCA_964392475.1 uncultured Alphaproteobacteria bacterium | reverse complement strand
TGAACTAGAACTCCACCCTGAACTTGTGGCAATTCTACATTTACTGCTCTATCTGCATGTACGTGTAACCCGAACTGTGGTTCAGATACTGTAAGCATAGTATGAATTAAGCAACCATCAACCGGCTTAGATAACTCGATTTTCATTGGTGTATTTGCTTCAATATAACAACGATACGCTGGCAAGGGCAAATCTATTGGCAATGTTCCTGACCAACTTACAGGTAGAGGGTTATGCAATAATATTGGAACTGCATCTCTATCTACATGGTGCAAATTAAACGCCCCACGCAACTCATCATTGGCGTCTTCAACAAGCATAACAGAAATTTCTTGGGCATGTTTTAGCAACACTTCATCGTCATCATGTACGGCATCAACAGAACAGCCACAAATGTCGTCATGTGGATGGGCTCTCAATACCTCTCTCCATGCTAGGTTAATTCTTTCCTGACGGTTTCTCCCACCGTATGCCCGAGCAGCAGCACTGAGTGGTTCGACCCTGTCCCCCAAGGTCCTCATTGTCTGATCGTTGAGCCTCTTGAGATACATTCTAGCACTGAAAACACCTGACAATATGTTACGATCCCAACCATCATGTAATTCACCCTGATAACGATGAATTTTCTTACGTCCAATCCAAGATTTTATGTCTTGAATATATTCTTTGAAAGATGAGTGTTTGAATTGAATTTTCTTACCAAAATGGTCGTTAGCAGCAGTAATAAGTTTGGGGAGTGTTACTTGTGGAGCTGTGTGGTCGCTACCTTGACCAAACAATAGATGACTTGGCTTCCAATTGTAGGTCTTTTTATGCATGGTAAGAAGTCTATCCATCTTCTGCATTGCAGTATCGATATTGACATTCTCTGAACTCTTTTTATCTAGTGGCCTATCTTCAAATCCCCATGCCATCAAGTTTGGATAATCTGGAACCTGTTTGATTGCTAGTACTTCCGTATCACCATCAGCAGCAGCCCAGTAAAAGATTCCTTTTGCCTCTTCAGCCACCCAAGGACCTGCGCCCCTAGTGAAAATGAATGAATCTAGTCCGCACCCCTGCAAGATAGCTGGTAATTGACCAACATGTCCAAATGGATCTGGGACATAACCCACTTCTGAACGTCCGCCGTAGGAATTTGCAACTCGATTTCCAGCAATTAGATTCCTAACAAGCCCTTCTCCCCCAACTAGATACTCGTCTGGAAGAACATACCAAGGCCCTATGGATAATCTGCCCTCCTCAACTAGAGAAACTAGCCTATCGCGATTCTCCGGCCTCACGTCAAGGTAATCCTCAATCACCACTGTCTGGCCATCAAGTTCGAAGGTGGGGAAGGATTCCGGGTTAGCTTCCATCAAATCAAGAAGGTCATCTACAACTTCTACTAACTTGTACCTATACTTCTGGAAAGGCAAATACCAGGCCCTGTCCCAATGAGTGTGGGGTACAATATGGCCAACTAACTTTGAATCGCCCATCTCACTTGCTGCCTCAAGGACGGGTGCTGCTTCTTCAGGTTCAGTAGCAGGAGCAACTGGGTCACGCAGAGGCTGACGTAGTGGCGATAATTCGCCTATTTCGATAACCTCCACCTCAACGTCATCACGTGGATCTGCATCATGTGCTTCGACAACAGGCGACTCTGTATCAGAGGGGTCGCCCTCTTGCTCGACCTCTTCTTCAACCTCTTCAACTATTTCGGAATCTTCTTGATGAACTTCTTCCTCAATATGTTCTTCCATTTCTTCTTCGGATTCGGTATCAGAAGTGTCTAAAATCGGTGTTTCGTCAGATGGAGGGCCTGAGGGTGGTTCATCTGGAGGCTGCGAAGGAGGTGGCCCAGTAGGGGCTGGTGGAGGGCCTGTAGGAGCGCTAGGGGGGCCACTTGAAGTTGCACCCATCATAGCAAGGGCATCTCCCATTTTTATTCCAACAGCATCTTCTTCGCCATCTAATTCTTCAGCATCCTGTTCATCGCTAGATTCATCCTCAACATCAGAATCAACCTCAACAATTTCATCTGAAGATTCTATCTCTTCCTCTTCTTCATCAGGAGTTGGGGGGCTTGAAGGAGGACTTGAGGGGGGACCACTAGAAATTGGAGGGCCGCCAAACGAAGTGGGTTTTGCACTACTTGGGGGTCCAGATGGACTGCCGCCGGGAGGGCCCCTTGGGGAGCCACTAGATGGGCCCCCGGGTGAGCTGCCTGGAGGTCCTCTTGGAGGGCCGCTAGAGGGTCCTCCTGTTGAACTGCCTGGTGGCCCTCTTGGAGGGCCGCTAGAGGGCCCTCCAGATGACCTGCCAGGGGGTCCTCTTGGGGGCCCTTTAGATGGGCCGCCGGGGCTCTCCTTCTTGACCCGCCTCTTCCTCGCCATGCACTGCGTTTGACCGGTCCGCCTATCAATTCTATTGAGGTAAACAGAGAAAATCAAGAGTGAAGCAATTCTTCTACCGAATCATCCAAACCTTCTGCAATCATTTTTATTGCACCAAAATTGCCGAATTTTTCGACCATTTCTGCAAGATTTACTGATGATGAGTCTGATGGGTCACAATAAGAGAGTGCGGACCTCATAGTCTCTGCTAGAGCAGAGTGTGGCAAACCATGTAAAATGCACAAATGAAGTGGGCCTAATATTCGGTCATATAGACCCAATTTTCTAATTGGGTCACGTGCATTTCTCTCAATTGGATCTCTAATAGTTTCATCTTGGTATTTTTCCAATGCCCGAGCACACCAAGCCCGTTGGTCGGTAATTTCAAATCCATATTCTGCAATCAATGCAGCAGATGATTCCTCACCCACTTTCTTTGCAAGTTTTGCAATATCAGAATCATTCGCTGCATCGGCTAACCAGACAAATCCTCGTTCTGCACCTAGATAGCAGACCGCAGCATTGATTGCGTTGTATGTGTACAATTTTCGTGTTAGTTCTACTGAAAAATTCCTTTTAGGCTCAAATCCTGGAACTCTAGACAATAAATCTGGGTTCTTCAGAGCATCCCCATCAAGGGGTAGAACCCAATGATCCTGAATTTGAACAGCTAATGAGCCATGTAATTTAATCTGGTTTTCAGTTGGTTCAATACACGAACGCAAAACCTGCGCTTGTGCAATTCCTGCGCCTTCAAATTGAAAAATATCAGTAACCAGTGCAGCTGGCCTAGGGTGGTTCTCACAGAGAATAATGTCTACTGGGCCTCTTTCTATTCGGTTCGCAACCGAATCATTTATCGATTTGGCCCACGAAGCAAGATTATCTCCCCCAATTGAAGTCATGATTAAATTAGCTGAATTTACGGCCTTAGACACTGATTCAATATCTGTGGCATGAAACGCATGTACAGGACCAATTGTCTCTACTTCACCTGTTCCCAAATTAACAATTGGATAGGTCGAAGAATTG
>CAYMQD010000127.1:0-2850 GCA_964392475.1 uncultured Alphaproteobacteria bacterium | reverse complement strand
CTGAAAAAAATCTTTTGGTTCCTCCAGAGGAATCGTTGAGTAATTTTTCCCCTGACCCTTATAAATTTCAGTCAGCTTTCCATCGATATTTAACGAATAGCGCCCGCCTCCTTCATCTGCCAAACCAGCAGCCTTCAAACTTGTTTTAGTTGTCATATTCAAATCATTGCAACAAAACCCGACTATCACCAAATCGCATTCTACGATTTTAAAAACAGACTCCATCAATTCACGTTCTTGATCCGCCTCATATCCCGGCATACCAAAATTGATGACTTCAAATTTCTTAATATACTGCTTATCGTTAAGCATGCGGTCAATCCCAGTCACATATGATTCAGGGCTATTCTCCTTGCCGAGATTCAACATCGTTTCCAAGAGCTCTGTATATCTGTGATCTTTATTCACACCCACGCCAAAAGTGAGACTATCTCCAAATACTAAAATCCTGAAAACGCCCTTGGGTTTTTTTAAATCAAAATTACGTTCACGAAACCCCATTTTATTAATAAACGTCCAATGCCCGAAGTTGAGCTGATTTTTCTGAGGAGAAGAAATATACAAAATGGTTTTTTGAATTAAAGTAAATGGCGGCCCGATTGTGAAGTGAAGAGGAGCTTGGGTGGAGATCCGGTTATAATTATTTTCAAAAATTTTAGTTGTGGATAATAAAATTTCTAGAAGAGCAATGCTTAAAACGATTGCGCCAAAAATAAGACTAACCATCGAAGTAAATCGTAGAATTAATTTTTTAGATTTTCTGAAGATAAAGGAGAGAAAAATAAATAGTAGTGAAACGAAGAAAACCGTAAGAACAAAGTTTACATGAATGTTTTGCAATTATTTCACCATTATAAAGGTTAGTGATTTATCAGTAATCTCCGGTCCTTCACAGTGAAGCGTTAATGGAAATCCATAAGCCCTTGTAGTATATTGGTACGCTTGGTAAGATTAGAACCTACGACCTACGGATTAGAAGTCCGTTGCTCTATCCAGCTGAGCTACGGGGGCATCCACAAGTTCTTATAAAACAATAGCATTTTCTACAGTTGTTAGCTAGTTGATCTATAAAAACTCTATGTTGGTGGCCAACTTTTGCCCAACCATTGGATAGATAAATTGACAACTTGATTCGACAAATACCTTATCCTAAACTTGATATAAATATAATGAGGTCTGTTCAGTTTAAATAACCCTGCACCTAGAGCACAGTGAAGAAAATTTAAACAATAGATTAAAAGGATATTGATTTGATTTTCAAAAGTAGCCTCAAATTTTTTTAATCTAATATTGCAATGTCTGAATACAAACAATATATCGAATTAGAGAGTGGGTCCGAAAAAAGTTTTGGTATCATCTTTGCTGTTGTTTTCTTGCTGATCAGTCTCTATCTTCTAGAAGAAAACAAAGGTTTACACCTATGGCCATTGATCATCTCCCTTATTTTCTTTTTGCTCGCCTATTTAGCTCCCAAGGTATTATCAGTTCCCAATAAATTATGGTTTAAGCTCGGAATAGGTGTTGGTTCTATTTTCGCCCCTGTTGTAATGGCGGTTATCTATTTTTCTACTGTTGTACCAATTGGGTTAATCATGAAGTTAATCGGCAAGGATTTACTTCGACAAAAGCTTGATAAAAATGCTAAATCCTATTGGATTGAGCGTAACGAGCCTATGGGATCCATGAAAGATCAATTTTAAAGGAAACTTTAGTGTCATTTTTGAAAGAGTTGTGGAGATTCTTAATTGTCCGAAAGAAGTTTTGGCTACTTCCTATTGTTTTGATGATGGCACTATTCGGAGCGCTTATTATTTTGACTCAAGGATCAGCAGTCGCCCCATTTGTATATACTTTATTTTAATCAATGGACGCTATACTTGGGATTTCTGCTTTTTACCACGATAGTGCTGCAGCATTGGTTGTTGATGGTGAAGTCATTGCAGCTGCTCAAGAAGAGCGTTTCACACGTAAAAAACATGACCCAAGCTACCCTTCATGCGCAATCAACTATGTGTTGTCAGAAGCTGGATTGACACTCGATAAGGTTATCCACGTTGTCTTTTATGATAAACCATTCCTAAAGTTTGAACGTCTTCTGGAGACCTATGTTGCGTTCGCGCCAAAAGGGCTAAAACAATTTAGTATGGCGATGCCTGTATGGCTTCGTGAAAAGCTATTCTTAAAGGCTCAGTTGATAAAAAACCTGAAAAAACTGGAAAAGGATTTTGATGCTGAAAGACTCTTATTTGGAGAACACCATTTTAGTCATGCAGCCAGTGCATTTTATCCTTCTCCGTTTGAAGAAGCTGTAGTTCTAACACTTGATGGAGTTGGTGAGTGGGCAACCTCAACCGTTTCTATTGGCAAGGGGAATAAACTTAAAATTGTTAAGGAAATTCACTTTCCGCATTCACTTGGACTTCTTTATTCCGCATTCACTTACTATACTGGTTTTCGCGTCAACAGCGGTGAATATAAGGTCATGGGCCTCGCCCCTTATGGTGAGCCAAAGTATAAAGACATTATCCTTGATAAACTTATTGACCTTAAAGAGGATGGCTCTTTTCGTCTCGATCAGTCCTATTTTAACTATGCAACTGGTCTTACGATGACCAATAAAAAGTTTACCAACCTGTTTGGAGAACCGGTAAGAAAACCAGAATCAGATCAACTGACCCAATTCCACATGGATATTGCTTCCTCTGTACAGGCCGTAACAGAGAGTGTTGTACTTAAAATGACCCGTTCATTGGCAAAAGAATACAGTATCCCAAATCTTTGTTTAGCTGGTGGAGTCTCCTTAAACTGTGTTACCAATGGAAAGATTCTTAGAGATAAAAGCTTCAAGGA
>CAYMQD010000126.1:0-5899 GCA_964392475.1 uncultured Alphaproteobacteria bacterium | reverse complement strand
AATGAATCTATTTTTGGTTGTGTTTTACCAGCAGGTATAGGACAAGCTCCTGCAAGACAGGCGTCACTAGGAGCAGGTATTCCGGAAACTGTAGGTTCTACAACAATAAATAAGATGTGTGGATCAGGTATGAAGGCAGCTATGATAGCATATGATTCAATCAAAGCAGGAACCAATGATATAGTAGTTGCAGGAGGTATAGAAAGTATGAGTAACGCTCCTTATATCTTACCCAAGGTTAGAGATGGACTTAGAATGGGTCATAACGTTGTACAAGACCATATGTTTGTAGATGGTCTAGAGGATGCGTATGAACCAGGAAAACTCATGGGAAGTTTTGCAGAGGATACTGCGGAGGCGTACCAGTTTACTAGAGAAGAGCAGGATAATTATGCTATTACTTCATTGAATCGCGCTAGGAAAGCTAATGAAGAGGGTTATTTTGAAAAAGAGATAACTCCGATTAAAGTAAAGTTAAGAAAAGAAGAAATAATAATTACTAGAGATGAACAACCATTTATTTCAGACCCTGATAAAATTCCTAATTTACGACCTGCATTTCGTGAAAACGGAACAGTTACAGCGGCAAATTCTTCGTCTATATCTGATGGAGCTTCCTCACTTATACTTATGACAGAAAAAGAGGCGGAAAAAAGAGGAATAGCCCCTCTTGCTAGAATAGTATCTCATTCGACAAACAGTCAGCAACCTAGATGGTTTACAACCGCTCCTATTGGAGCGATTGAGAAGGTTTTAGAAAAAGCTAATTGGGATAAAGGAGAAGTTGATTTGTTTGAGATCAATGAAGCTTTTGCTGTAGTTCCTATGGCAGCTATGAGAGATCTTAAAATTTCTCATGATATACTGAATATTAATGGGGGAGCCTGTGCCTTAGGACATCCAGTAGGAGCTTCTGGAGCGAGAATTATTTCCACCTTACTCTTCGCATTAAAAAAGAATAGTCTTAAAAAAGGAGTGGCATCTCTTTGTATCGGGGGTGGGGAAGCTACTGCTATGGCTTTAGAAGTTATAAATTGAAAATTATTGGAAATGAACTAGATAAGTCTGATCCAGTCTTCTCTAGGAATCTAAAACAAATGCGGACTCTAGTAAAAGAGTTAAAAGAACGATCTCGTATAATTTCCTTGGGTGGAAGTAAGAGAGCGAGGGAGATACATATAAACCGAGGCAAACTTCTTGTTAGAGATAGAATAGACTTCTTATTAGATACCGATAGTCCATTTTTAGAAATTGGCTGCTTTGGTGGATATGGGATGTATAATAATGAAGCACCGTGTGGAGGAATAGTAACGGGTATTGGTAGAGTTTCAGGAAGAGAATGTATGATAGTGGCCAACGATGCAACAGTAAAAGGGGGCACTTATTATCCTACTACGGTAAAAAAGCACCTAAGAGGTCAGGAGATAGCTAGGGAAAATAATCTACCCTGTATTTACTTAGTAGATTCAGGTGGAGGAAATCTTCCAAGACAATCTGGTATGTTTGCTGATAGAGAAGGCTTTGGCAGAATTTTTTATAACATGTCTCATATGTCTGCGGCAGGTATACCGCAAATTTCAGTAGTCATGGGTTCATGTACTGCAGGGGGGGCATATGTTCCTGCAATGTCAGATCAAACAATTATTGTTAAAGATACGGGGACTATTTTTCTAGGAGGACCTCCTTTGGTAAAAGCAGCAACAGGTGAAATTGTTAGTAATGAGGAATTAGGAGGAGCAGACTTACATAGCAGAATATCTGGAGTAGCTGACTACTTTGCACATGATGATTATAATGCATTAGAACAGGCACGAAATATAATGCAAAATACTAATTTTTCTAAAACTTCATATCTTAAAGCTAAAAATAGCAGAGACCCACTGTATAATGAAGAAGATATTTATGGGATTGTTCCAGATAATCTAAAGGAAACTTATGATGTAAAACAAGTTATATCTAGAATAATTGATAATTCAGAATTTGATGAATTCAAAGAGAGATATGGAACAAGCTTAATTACAGGTTTTGCATATATTATGGGGTATCCAGTAGGAATAATTGCTAATAATGGTATATTATATTCAGAATCTTCTATAAAGGGAGCTCACTTTATTCAAATTTGTGAACAAAGGCAGATACCGCTAGTTTTTTTTCAAAATATTTCTGGATTTATGGTTGGAAAAAAATATGAAGAAAGAGGTATTGCTAAGGATGGAGCTAAGTTAGTTAATGCAGTTGCAACTACTAATGTTCCAAAATTTACAATAATTATAGGTGGTTCTTTTGGGGCTGGAAATTATGGTATGTGCGGTAGAGCTTATCAACCAAGATTTCTATTTTCTTGGCCAAATTCACGTATATCTGTTATGGGAGGAGAACAAGCTGCTAATGTATTAGCTACTGTGAGAAGGGATAGATTAGAAAAAGAGGGAAAAAAATGGTCTATGAGTGATGAAAAATTATTTAAGCAACCTATATTAGACCAATTTGAGGAAGAGAGTTCACCTTATTTCGCCTCAGCTAGGTTGTGGGATGATGGAATAATTGACCCAATCGATACGAGAAAAATTTTGGCTCTTTCAATTGCTTCTACTCTAAGTAGTAAACTAACTGATAATAGGTTTGGAATATTTAGGATGTAGGTATGATAGATACAAAAAATATATTAATAGACTGGGCGAGAGAAGGAGTATGTCAAATTACTTTAAATAGGCCTAAGGTGAAAAACGCATTAGACGATAAAATGATAAATGAGTTGCAACTACATTTAAGTAGCTTAACTGATGATCCTAAACTGAGAGTATTAATTCTATCAGGATCAGGTGACTCATTTTGCACAGGTGCTGATTTAAATTGGATGAAAAAATCTGTTAATTTTTCTCGTGAAGAGAATATAGAAGATGCAAAAACATTCGGTAACATGCTAGAAACATTGGATAAAATTCCAAGACCCACTATTGCTAAGATAAATGGACATTCTTTTGGAGGAGGTTTGGGTATATTATCTTCTTGTGATTTTTCAATCGCATCTAGAAATTCTAAGTTTTGCTTCTCTGAGGTTAAATTGGGAATGATACCAGCAATGATAAGTCCTTATGTTATAAGGAGTATAGGAAAAAAAGCTTCAAAGCGTCTATTTTTAACTGGGGAAATCTTTGACTCAGAGTATGCATATCTGATCAATCTGATAGATAAGGTTGTAGATGAGAGTAATTTAGAGAAGGAAGTTTCTAATTTGGTTGATCTACTTTTAAAAGGAGCTCCTGAGGCACAAGGATCAATTAAGGAACTAGTTTCTTTAGTTTCTGATAAACCTATTAATAGTGTAATGACACTATTGACATCCGAAAAAATAGCAGAAAAAAGAATATCTGCTGAAGGTCAGGAAGGTATGGCAGCTTTTTTTGAAAAAAGGGCACCATACTGGCAAAAATAATATGATAAAACGCCTCTTGATAGCTAATAGAGGGGAGATCGCAGTACGTATTGCTCGTACTGCGAAAAGAATGGGTATTGAGTGTATAGCAGTTTATTCGGAAGCTGATGAAAGGTCTTTTCATGCAAGATTTTGCGAAGAAAAAATATTTATAGGCCAATCAGACTCTAATAAAAGTTATTTAAATATTTCCAATATAATTGCTGCGGCTAGGCAGGTCAAAGCAGATGCTATTCATCCTGGTTATGGCTTTTTATCAGAAAATTCATCTTTTGCTCGGCAATGCGAAAAAGAAAATATAATTTTTGTTGGACCAAACTTTAAATCTATCAAAGCTATGGCCGTTAAGACTAAAGCTAGAAAACGTATTGAAAAGCTCGGTATACCTGTGCTTAGTGGTTTTGATTCTAAAAATTTATCTTTTGAACAAGTATATTTGAAGTCTTGTTCTATTGGTTTTCCTATAATGGTTAAAGCTGCATATGGTGGAGGGGGAAGAGGGATGCGAGCTGTGTATGAAAAAAGTCATTTAAAGGAAAATTTGCTATCTGCAGCTAGGGAAAGTAAATCTGCATTTGGAAAAGATAATTTATTGATTGAAAGATTGGTTGCTAAGCCAAGGCATATAGAAGTGCAAATTATTGCAGATACTGAGGGTAATGTAATTCATTTATTTGAAAGAGATTGTTCTGTTCAAAGAAATAATCAAAAAGTAGTAGAAGAATGTCCAGCAATTAATATGAGTCAGCAATTGAAAACGCAAATGTATAATGCAGCTAAAAAAATTGCTAAAGATATAAATTACTCTGGAGTAGGTACTGTCGAGTTTATCTTAGAAGGCGATAAATTTTATTTTATGGAAATGAACACTCGCTTACAAGTAGAGCATGCAATAACTGAAAAAATAACAGGTCTAGATTTGGTTCAATTACAACTAGAAATAGCGTCTGGAAAAAAGTTGAGAATAACTCAAGAAAATGTCTTATCAAATGGCCATGCTGTAGAATGTAGATTATATGCAGAGGACCCAGAAGAAAATTACAAACCTTGCCCTGGTTTAGTAAAAAAGTTTGAAGCAAATGAAAGTATTAACATTAGAATTGATAAAGGATTGGAAAGTGGTGATGAAGTCTCTTCATATTATGATTCTATGATTGCTAAAGTGATTTCTCATGCTAAAACTAGAAAAGAATCTCTTAAAAGAATGTCTCAAGCATTAAAGGAAATAAAAATATACGGAATAACTACAAATAAATATTTTTTATCTAATATAGTATCCCATAAAAATATAGTTGATGGAAAATATGATACTAATTTTTTAAAATTAAATTTAAATAATTTAAGCTATTATAAGAAGGATTATTCAAATAAATTTAAATCTATCATAGCTAGTTTGTGGATTCAAAGTAGACAAAACTTATTAATTAACAAAAAGATTAATAAAACAGATGAACAATCACCATGGAGTAATTTAACAAGGTTTAGGATGAATATTGGAAGTATAGAAAGATTATTTTTTTCGGAGGGTAAAACAAAATTTGAAATATTAATACTGCATGAGCGTGATAGAATAGTTTTTATTGATGAAAAAAATAAAAAATTAGCTTTACCTAAAAGTATTAATAAGGGAGAGGTTGTAGATAAGTCAATTTATTTTGAAGATAGGAATTATATTCGTAAAATTGAATACTTTGACCCTTTAAATAAAATCTATGAATCTAGCTCAGAAAAATTAGGGTTGATTGCACCTATGCCTGGAAAAGTTGTAAAAATATTTTTTAAAATAGGAGAAGAGGTAAAAGAAAACTCTTTAGTCGTTATGATTGAAGCGATGAAAATGGAGCATAGAATTACTTCCAATTCAGATGGAAAAATAAAGAAAATTAATTGTAAAGAAGGAGATTTAGTTAAAGAAGGAGCTCTACTTGTAGAGCTTTCAAGTTAGGAGGTTAAGATGGCTTTTCCAAAGAGAGTGAATATTTATGAAGTGGGTGCTAGAGACGGCATACAAAATGAGCAGAAAAAAATCGGAACAAACCATAAAGTTGATTTCATAAATAGACTATCAGATTGTGGGTTTAAGTTTATTGAGGCTGCTTCTTTTGTTTCCCCTAAATGGGTTCCACAAATGAGCGATAACAAACATATTATGGGGCTTATAAAAAAATATGATGATATTAATTATCCAGTATTAACTCCCAATATTAGAGGTTTAAATGATGCTATAGTTGCAAATGTTGATACTGTTTGTGTTTTTGCTACAGCTTCAGAAACTTTTTCTAAAAAAAATACTAATACTAGTATTTTACAAGCTTTAGATAATGCCTCTTTAGTCACTGAAAGAGCATTAAAGCATGGATTAAAAGTTAGAGGTTATATTAGTTGTGTATTAGGATGTCCTTATGAAGGTAAAGTTTCCTATATTGAAACAGCTAAAATAGCCAAACAACTCATTGGTATGGG
>CAYMQD010000125.1:0-7020 GCA_964392475.1 uncultured Alphaproteobacteria bacterium | reverse complement strand
CAGATTGTCGCCGGCCGTTTCCGTGAGGATTTGGCCCTTGATGCTGCCGAGGTTTTGGAACGTGCCAACGGTATTGCCAGTCACCAGCTGTGGCGGCAAAAAGGCTGGCTAACGTAAAGTAGCGGCGATGCTTTCCGAGTTGATTGAGAGAACAGCCCACATAGGCAATACCGGACCTAGACAAGAGGGAAAGGCTTCCCAGATGAGGCAATTCGAGAATGCCATTCTTGGGTTTCCGAGATTAAAGATTAAATATCGAACATTAGGTAAGGCAAAAGCTAAATGCGCTTGGAGCGGATCGGAGATATCTGTCTTTTAATAAATCACACGCATGGTCATAGGTTATCACATTCAAGCTGGGATCATTTTGCGCTGACCGGCCATCAAAAACACTTCGGTAGGAAGAACACGACCGACAGTTGCTGCCAAACTTCCCTCGCATTTGGGATTCGATTAATTTTCTATAGGGCTCATTCCTGAAAGATAAAATATCTTTCAGCTTATCATGCGCTAGATCGCCAATTACCAAGCTGCCGTCCATATCTCTACAAGCACAGGCGTGGACCTGTCCATCCGCCTTGATCTGAACTTCGGAGAAAACCTTGGCGCAGGTCCCATACATGTAGAGATGGTTGCCGTCGATAAGGCTTATTCCAAGGGGGCGAACGTCACTCTGAGAGATTACCCCCCCCCAACTATCGTATTCTGTCGCCTCAAACACACGTGCCCCTTTGGCAACAAATTTACGCAATAATTCGCTCTGCGGGGCGTCGCGTTCGAGAATGGGAACACCTGTATTTACGGTCCGAACATTGAAATTAATGCCATCTCGCAGTATCCAGTTGTCCATCAATCCAAGCAGGATGTTAAAATTTTCCTGAAGCTTGTCGAATTGTGAGGCTGGCTTTCTGGTGGTTTTTTCGAAGCTGTCTTGATCAAAGCCGTAAATACTGATGAATATGCCCGCTAATTTCCAAAGCTTTGGTAATGCGGCAATTTGTGGCACTCGGGCCAGAATGAAATTTGAATAGAAACTGTAGCCATTGATGCGTGGTTCAGTTTCAAGTAGGCTAAATTTATCTGAAATTTTTGGGTCGGCGAAGGCTTCACCTAACATCGGCGTCAACCAGACAAACTCAAACCCGAGATCACAGACCTGTTCGAGGACATTTTTGAAAGTTGCGTTGTCCATGAAACCGCCGGGAGGCGTTTTGTCGTAGGCGCAAAACCGGCATGCGAGATTACAACGACCCGAGGTTTCGATGAATATGGACTTTCGTGGGTGGGGCACATAGGTATTACGCCGTAAACGGCTTTCCGTAATTGCGGCAAAATTTCCCAGACTCCGCCTTAATTCCTGTATGTTCATTGGTTTCCTATCAACTTGAACTTTACAGATGACAATTGCGAAAAATGTCAAGAATGACAAGAGTTAGTGCTTACAAAAAAACGACGGCCTTGCGTTACCCGTTATATTCATTTTTCATCTCCGGATTGAGGATCCGGGCTCGGGGTTAATTGAGAGCGTGGACCAGTTCGCTTGGAACTTTGTTCTCTGGTTTGACGTTTAAATTTAACATTTCAAATTTCCTTTCGAGTTATTCAGAAACACCGTCTTTCTGATGTTTATAAGAATAACCTTCTTCTGGATCAGAAAACGGGCTATAAGGAACGTATGGCTTAGGGAAAATCCGAAATTTGGTTCAGCTTGCAACGGCACTTCAAGCGACTTCGATTAGTTTAACCATCAATGAATTTGGCGAAAAACAGAGCGAAGCCGAAAATCGGTTCAGAGGATGTTGAATGGTCGCAACGATAGTGTTGTTCAGAAATTCTTAGGGCCCGGCTGATTTGTAGGCCGCACGACCCGGTCAAGTATGGATAGATATCTAAGCATATCGCTTCTACTTGAGGATAACGCGGAACATTAGGGTATTGAAACGCTAGCCTTCACCAACCTCGTCGGATAAGTATGACGTCGAAATGAAAGCGAACCGTAACTCATGGATAATCTGATTAGCGAAAGCATCCGCGACCTGTCGCTCGCGCCGGCCATCGGCCTTTGGGATTTGGTGCTGTCGCTCAGCACCAGTGCCGTCCTTTGCATCTTTCTGGCGGTTACTTATATCCGAAGTCATTCCGGTCATTCCTATTCCCGGTCGTTTGTTCACACCATGGTCTTCGTCGGCATCACCATCAGTCTGATCATGCTGATCATCGGCTCCAACATCGCCAGGGCCTTCGCCTTGGTGGGCGCCCTATCCATTATCCGGTTCCGCAACCCGGTGAAGGATTCGCGGGACGTGGCCTTCATCTTCATGGCCATGGCCGTGGGCATGGCCAGCGGCACGCGGTTTTATCTGTTCGCCGCCATCTTTACAGTGTTCATGGCCTTTCTAACCTTGGTGTTCCATCATTTCCGGTTCGGCGAATCGGACACCGCCCTGTTCGTTCTGCGCCTGCGCATGAAGGCCAGCGAGCGGGGCAGCGTGGAATCGGCGTTTCGCGACTTGTGCAGCAGTTACGCCATAATCTCCGTGGACCGGACGGCGGGACAGGGCGAGATAGACGATTTCGTATACGAGATCAATCCCAACCGGGGTGTCGAATATGAACGGGTCGTCAACCGCATAGGCGAGATTTCTAACGACATCTCGGTGACGCTTTTGGTTGGTGAGGCCAGCGTCAATGTTTAGAGGCTGTCGCTGAATCATGTTTCCGTCTTCTCGTAGGCGTATGCCGGGCAAAACCAAGGCCGCGCTGCTGCTTTTACCTTTGGCCGTCGCCATCCTAATAATTTTTCGGGTTCAGGCATCACTTGTGGGATATTACCTGGGAAGGATCACATGGACGCCAGAAAATACCCTGCCGCAGTTGTTCTATATGGCCGGCAGTTTCTATGACGCCCTAGTGATTTCTGTTAATTCCCTCCGCGTCGCCACCGACCGCCATGACATCCCCACGGAATCACCGCTGCCCGCCGTCCGGTTGCGGGTTGCGCCCGGCTCCATCGACGCGATGGCCTCGGCCCCGCCGGGCGAAAAAACCCAAACCTATTACAAGGCGCGGCTTCAGTATCCGGACGGAGTTTGGCGGCCCGTTGATTACCGGTTCCGCGGCCGCAATATCTGGCATTGGCAGGCCAACAAGCCGTCGCTGCGCCTGAAATTGAAAAAAAGCTGGCCCCTGCAACGGCAACGACACGTCAATCTAGTGATCCCCGAAGACAGACCCATGATCGGTAATTTCTACGGCGATCGGCTGGCTAAGAAAATGGGCGTCCTGACCCATCGGACACGGTTCGTGCGGATTTTTATCGATGACAATTTTGCGGGCGTCTATCATTGGACTACCCGCGAGGACGAAAGTCTATTGATTCACCGGGAGCGCATGCCCGGGCCCATCTATTCCGGCGACCAGTTATCGCAGCGCTGGCAGGCCAGCCAATTCAAGCTGGAAAGCGGAAAACAATCCGTCCACCGGAAATTCCGGCCCATGGACAAACTGGTCAACGCCATGTACCGGGAGCGTGGTCCAGATCAGATGAACGCCCTGTGGCGGATTCTCTCCAAGGAAAAATACGCTCGGTGGGTTGCCGTCAATCACCTGACCGCCTCCGTACACACTGACGCCAACCACAACAACTTATTCTATTTCGACCCGGCCACTGGTCAGCTGGAGCCGGTGATCAGTGATATGCTGGGCCACGGCGGGCAAATTTTCCCCCGGTACAAATACCGTATCTGGCAGGAATTCATCCCGGATCCAAACATCCCCATGAACGAGCGTATCTATCCGCTCATGGATGCGGCGCTACGCGACCCCACCTTCTATCACCGCCGCAACCAGATCTTATTTGAAATGATCCAGGGCGTGGGCGCGGCCGAACAACAGCGCCAGGAACTAGGCGAAATTTTCAATTTGATAACCGACGACGTCCGCGCCGATAAATACAAAACCGGTCTGCAAAACGCCTTCGTAGGCGATTTCCCGTTCCCCTACGCAAACGCCCAGTTTGAGGCCAGCAAACAAGTCCTGTTCGATTTCATCGACAAGCGTCAGGCGTTCTTGTTGCGGGAACTGGGTAAAACTTCGGTCCGAATCAATTTATTGCGAGACCAGGAAAACGGACCGACCCTTTTCCTGGCCGAAGTAAATGGTCATGCCGCCGCCGAATTTGACGTCGCGCCGATCGCCCCGTCGATGCTCATGGACCGGAACTTGAACGGGACGCCAACGGCCAAGGTCGACAGCAAGATAACGTTGTATCCCGGTGTACGGGTCTACGAAGGAACCGACTGGAACCTACCCACCTACGGCAACGGACGCCATCTCGTCCCGGGACCGCAACGCTACTTGTTCTCCATACCGGAATTGTCTCCAGCGGAATCCGCTGACAGATTGAAATCCGCCTTTCGAAACGCCGTGACTGGCGAAGCACTCGAGGCCCAGATCGCTATCGTTCCCTCCATTGATCGGCGCGGTTACGCTGCGACGAGCGACGGGATTCACGCCTGGCAGTTTTCTGACATTGAACAGCGTCATCTGGTGCTTGGCCCAGGGACCATCGACCTCTACCAAGACCTGATCGTGCCGCCGGGCGGGTCATTGCTGATTAACGGCGGAACAGTCATCCGTTTGGGGCCAGGCCGGTCGATCATTTCACGAGGGCCGGTGACGGTGGACGGCCGCGCCCATTCGCCCGTCTATATCCAACGGCTTGATCCCGGCCGGGCCTGGGGTGGGGTTGTGGTGCAGGGCCAGGGCGCGGCGGGATCCCAAATCCGGCACGCCCGGTTCCATGACGGTTCGCTGCCGCCCGGGGGCCAGGCCGTTTACTCGGGAATGGTGTCCTTTCACGACGCCGGAAATACCGTCATCGAAAATTCCCGGTTCGCGGATAATCAATTGTCCGACGACACCCTGCATGTGGTCTATGGCGGCGTCACCATCCGGAATTCGGAATTCAGCGGGTGTTTCGGCGATTGCATGGATTTTGATCATACCGAAAGCCGGTTGTCCGGGATCATCGTCCACGGGGCAGGCAACGACGGTCTTGATTTCATGGCCGGCAGGGCCGAAATTACCGAGGTCACCATTGACGGGGCCGGAGACAAGGGGATATCGGCGGGCGAGGGAACCCACATTCAGATCACCGGGGCCCAGATCGAAAATGCGCAGACCGGAATCGCGGTCAAGGACGACAGCCGACTCCGCATCACGGATGCGGTCCTGCACGGCAACGCCATCGCCGTGGACGTCTTCACGAAACACCCGGTCTATGGCGGCCCCGGTCAGGTGGAGGTGTCGCAAACGCTGTTTGATTCCAACGGCGTCAATATCCGGACCGAATCAGGGGCGGCTGTAACATTGACCGGTCAGGCCGTCCCGCCAAAGGTCGTCGGCGACGGTACCGTGTCCGCCTTGGTGCCATAGGATGAGGGCTTGGAAACCATGAACCAAGCATGGGTCCGTCATGAAGTAAAATATCACGTGAACGCAGAAACCCTGACTAACTTTCGCAGTTATACCGAACGTATGTTGCGGGCGGACCCCTACAGCAAACCGGGCGTCGGCTACGATAATTACTCCATCTATTTCGACAGCCCGCGCCTCAGGTATTACCGCGAGAAGGAGGAAGGACTGGAAATCCGCACGAAACCCCGCCTTCGCGTCTACAAACGGCCAGAGGATCACGCGCCGCTGGCCCGATATTTTGAATTCAAGCACCGCCGCGGAATGATGGTGGCCAAAGAACGCACCGCCATTTCCGAAGGAATGGCCATGCGAATCCTCGACCCACATTTACATGACCGCGCACTGTTCGGATCCACCGACAGTGTTTTGCAAAAACTCTGGTATCTCAACCGCCGTTACGACCTGAAACCCGTGGTCTGTGTGTTATACCGCCGCGAGGCATTCACTTGCCCCTATTTTCCCGGCGTTCGGATTACTTTCGACCGTCTCCTCACCGCCAGTTCACGCATCACGCTGGATACGGCACCAAGCCAGTTCCAAGCCATCCTGCCGTCTAATGAGACAGTCATTGAGGTCAAGTTCAATAGCAACATGCCGACATGGTTGGTTCACACGGCTCAACGGCTCGAGTTGAAGCGCGTATCGCTCTCTAAATACGTAACCGCCATCCGAGCTCCTGCGTTGGGTTGGCCGAAGGAGTTGCTACAAGAATAAATCCTGCCCAGCGCATGGCGGGAACAAGCCGTCGGGGGAGGACTATTTTTCCCGTTCACCAATTTCAAGCCATTCCCAATCTGTTTGGCAGCTCCCGACGCCAACTAGTAATAGAATTATAAGTAAACTACGTAATATTCCATAACGCGGCAAAACAAACACCTATACGTCTTAATTTAGACAAAATAATGTACATTAAATTTGTTCTGATGCAAAAAATCCAATATTACGGTCATGGTTCACAAAACTAAAAGTACGCTTAAAATAAACTAAAGACGGTTTACAAAGTTAGCGTTTCTAGCTCTTTATCGGTCCCACTAACAGTTCCAGTTCGTATTGCGAGAAAACGTATCTTACGAACCTGGCTCAACGTGAGGGAGCATAGTAACGTCGACCCTTGAAAGGTACGAAACGAAACGACAGAAAACCAACGGCAGAATTTCAGCGAAATGCCAACAGCGTCGAAGTAGCATCCAACTAAAATTAAGTCATTGTTTTTATTTGATAATGCGCCCTGGGACGATTGAGTGGGAATGAAAAATTTTTCACGGCTTTTGTGTTTAAACTTTGACGAATTTTCTGGAGTTAGATCAAGGAAGTTGGTTACCAAATGGACAAAATTAATCAATTATTTGAGCATTTGAATATTTTTCATGCTTACATAGCTGCTCCATTTCCATCGGATATAGAAAATTTCTGTAACAACCATCATGAAAAAATCGCAGGCATAACCTTTATTGCTCCTAATGAAATCAATAATTCTGCGTTCAAAAATTCTGGCAAAAAAATAATGATTATAAGCAGCGATACTGGAGCTACACATTCAGC
>CAYMQD010000124.1:0-10845 GCA_964392475.1 uncultured Alphaproteobacteria bacterium | reverse complement strand
GATTTTTTGGAAAAAAATAAAATAGAACCAGTTATTGGAAAAAAATTCCAATATGAGAATTTACTAGAAGCTGTAGTATATATGGAAAAAGGCCTACATATCGGAAAAATTGTAGTAACATTATAGAGGATTTAATTTACAATACTTGTAAAACATAATACCAAAAAGTAAGTCATTATATACTAACTTTTATTCAGAAATTATTACTTTTGCTCTTCTATTCTTTGCTTCTCTTACCCCATCTTGGGTGGCAATAAGAGGTTTTGATTCACCAAAAGATAAAATATTTATTTCGTTATTATCAATACCAAGTTTCAAAAAAGCATTTTTTACAGAATCTGCTCTTTTCAATGATAAAACAGAATTGTATTTATTTGATCCTACACTATCAGTATGCCCTTCAATTGTAATATTAATATACGAACCAGAGGTATATACATTAAAAATATCTTTAATTTTATCTATATTTTTGTTGCTTAATTTATAACTATCAAATTCAAAATAAATTCTATACGTATCTATGATTTTTTCTCTATTATTTTGATTCTGCGTTGTGTTTACTGAATCAGTTGCTTGATTATTTGAAGTATCATCACTTTCTACAGTATTTGCGTTTACGGTATCAGCTGGTATATCTTTATTTAATTCTATGGGATTTAGTATATTATAAATTTTATTAATAGAATCTCTAAACTTTTTTTTGCATTTATCAATATGATTCAATTGCCAATTTTCTTCTTGTTGTTCTACCCAACAATCAAATGCAGACTGTGCTTTTGCAGATAAAACAGGAGCTTTTAATTTACTTTCTGGAAGCAATTGAACCAACTCATTTCTAGCTTTTTTTAAAAAAACTATTTGCTTTTCGGGTATTTTCCAGTTTTCTAATAATTCTGGAGCTACGTGTTCTCCTTGAGCTGATAAAAAACCTTTTCGGGCAAAATAAAGGGCATCTACTTCGTCTTTCATCTCATTCATTTCATATTCTGCTATAGATTGATATTCATTTGTCAGGTTGATAGAAAATTTATCACCAAGTCTAGGTTCTTTCTGCAGTTTTGAAATCATTGGACCAGAACAACCAGAGATAAAAAATGAAAATAGCGTTATCAACATAACATTATTTAAGAATTTTCTTATTGAGAGTTTTGTAGAATTCTTCATGACTGCCTCATCATTGCTAAAATTAAAAATATTTATGGCTACTCAATAAATTAAAACCTCTTTACGTTTGAGTATATTAAAAATAATTATAAAAATATATATACTTATTCAATTTACAATTAATTGATAGATAAAAATTTATAATTTTTTAGAGGGGATAGATTTTCAGAACGAATGCATTCATGTATCATGCGCCTCCATTGTTTTGCACCAGGCATGTTAGAAATTAAATTTGCTGCGTGTATTACCATCTTACTAATAGGGGTACCTTTAGAGTTTTGAATATGCATATATTCTATATATCTATTTACAACTTCATTTATAGATATTCTATTTCTAGTTTTATTCTCTTTATATAGAAAATTATCAACTTCACTAAGAATCAGAGGATTGTTATAAACAGCTCTTCCGAGCATTACACCGTCAAATATTTTTAGCAATTCTTTTGCATTATTTATATTGGATATACCTCCATTTAATATAATTTTTACATCGTTGTGATTTTTTTTAATTCTTTGAACTTTTGCATAATCAAGAGGAGGTATCGTTAAATTTTGTTTGGGAGAAAGTCCAGAAAGGTAAGCTTTTCTAGCATGTATAATAAAGCAACTACAACCGGCAGATTTAACTATGTCAATAAAGCTATCAAGTACTTGGTCATCTTCAAAATCATCAACACCTATTCTAGTTTTAACAGTTATGGGTATACTAACTGTAGAAGTTAGAATAGAAACGGCTTCAGCAACTTTATAAGGTTCTAGAAGTAGACAAGCTCCAAAGTTTCCTGATGTTACTCTAGGGCTTGGGCAGCCGCAATTTAAATTAATTTCTTTAAACCCTAAACATTCTGAATAAGTTGCCGCTTTTTTAAGCTGTTTATCATTTATTCCTCCTATTTGAATTGCTAGAGGGTGTTCATTTAGATCATAAGTAATTTTTGAAGTAATTTTTTGTCTATATATTTCTCCTAAAGGTATCATCTCTGTATACAATAAAGTTTGATTACTTATAATTCTTATTAAGTTTCTAAAATGCTTATCAGTTCTTGCCATCATGGGGGCGACAGAGAATGTTCTAGAAAAACTTATGTTTTTTTTAAGTGCCATTTTGAAACTATATTATTTTTTAATTAATATTTTTTTTCATCATCTTAGAAATACCTTTAGCAATATCTTTTCCATTAGTTTCTTTAGATAAATGCCTTAGAATAGCTACTTTATCATCTAGATTAGATGCTTCTTTCAATAGAGATGTGACTCTATCCTTATTAGAAAGATTTTTCTTAGGTTTTAATTTGTCATTATTTTTATTTTTTTAGATTCCATATTACTTTCCTAAAATATATATATTGAAAAAATAAACCTATATTTAAATTTACAATTTTTAGCTTATATCATTATTTATGAATTATTTGTCTAATTAATAATATTTTTTTAATTTATTAGTGTATAACTTTTTTTATGTATATAACTTTAATTATATATATTGTAAATTCTTCATAGAATATAATAAGTTTTGATTTATTTGCCTAAAACTTTGGAGTTTTGATGGATATCATAGCAGCTATTGCGGTTGACAGCGTGGTTTACGCCTCTTGGCTTTTTCTAGTTTCCGTTGGTCTGACTTTAATTTATGGTGTTATGAAATTGCTTAATGTAGCTCATGGTAGCCTTTATGCCTTAGGAGCATATCTTACTGCTTGGAGTATAGGGATTTATACTAATGGATCAGTGAATACTGATATAGGTGTATATTTGATAATATTGCTTTCTGCTTTGGTTATAGGCTTGTTTTTTGGTCTTATTATTGAAAGAGGTCTTCTTAGACATATGTATGGCTTAGATGAAATAGTTATAGTTTTAGCTACATATGCAGTATTTTTAATATTAGAAGATTTTATGAAACTTTTGTTCGGTGTAGAATCATATTTACCTTATCAACCCAGGTATCTTCTTGGAACCATAGAAATATATGGTTTAGCCTATGTAGTTTATGATTTATGTATAGTTTTATTGTCGACGGTTGTGGGAATAATTCTATGGTTAGGTATTCATTTTACACGTCAAGGAAAGCTATTATCAGCAGTAATTAGTGACAGTGAAATTTCTTCTGCTATAGGGATAAATGTATCTAAATATTTTATGGTTACATTTATGATAGGAGCAACTTTAGGAGCATTGGGAGGGGCTGTTACAGCGCCTATGATCTCTGTTGTTCCAGGTTTAGGTGTTGAGGTGATAGTTCTTGCATTTGCTGTAGTAGTTACAGGAGGTTTAGGCAGTATAGGAGGTGCAGCTATTGGCTCTCTAATTGTTGGATTAGGAAGAACTAGTGCAGTTTTTTTAATGCCTGAGTTAGAATTATTTGTTGTGTTTGCTGTTATGGCAGTTGTTTTAGCTTTTAGACCGGAAGGTTTATTTGGTAAAAAAATTGTAAGGAAAATTTAATGACACATAATACAAAAATTATTTTTTCTGCCTTATTAATATCATCTTTCATGGTCTTTTGGTGGATTCTTCCTTCATGGATTTTAAATATGGTGTGTATTTCATTTTCTATGGGTTTAGTTGTTTTAGGCTTACTTGTTTTGATGCGTGCGGGATTAGTATCTTTTGGGCAAGGATTGTTTTTTTGCTTAGGAGGTTATTCAGCGGCAATGTTAAATGTATTTTTAGGAATATCAGATGCATTTATCTTAATTATAGCAGGTGCATTTTTATCTGGACTTAGTGCCTATATATTAGGTTTTCTTTTGAGAAGGTACAGAGGAATATTTTTTGCTATGCTAAACTTAGCATTATCAATGATTTTATTTGGAATAATTGTTAAAAGTGTATCTTTGGGGTCTACTGATGGTTTTAGCTTATCTGCCCCTTCATTCCTTGGTGTTTCTTATCAAAACGAAAGTCGATTAACTCTTCCACTATACTTATTGACAATATATATAACATTTATATGCGGATATGTTGTGCAACGTTATTTGAATTCTCCAACTGGTATGATTTCCGAAGCAATAAAGGAAAATGAAATTCGTGTAAGTTATTTAGGTGAATCTGCACCTAAGGTAGTTCATAAAATATATATTATATCAGCAATACTTGCTGGTATTGGAGGAGTTTTAACAGTATTGCTAGTAGGTCATGTCACCCCTGAGGATACAGCTTATTGGACTAAATCTGGAGAATTTGTATTTGTTGCAATTTTATCTGGAGGGGGACATGTAATTGCCCCATTTATTGGTGCTCTATTATTTGAGTTTACTAGAAGTTATGCGCTGCAATATTTTCCAGATATGTGGCAAATGATGTTGGGAAGTATACTTCTTTTTGTAATTATATTATTACCTGGAGGATTATGGTCATTAATGGAAAAAATTCCTTTAAAGAGAAAAACAAAAGATGTTTGATATCAAGCCAATACTAGTAACTAAAAATATAAACAAACATTTTGGTGCAGTAATAGCTGCAGATAAATTAAATGTTTCTATATATGACGGTGAAATAGTTGGGATTGTAGGGTCTAATGGGGCGGGAAAAACCACGTTTTGTAACATTATTACAGGCCATATAAAGCCAGATTCTGGAGATATAATATTTAACAATAAGGATATTACTAATTATGACGTTTCGTCTGTAAAGGACGAAGGTATTCATAGATCCTTTCAAATTCCTCAACTTTTTGGATCATTAGATGTTATTACAAATATTTTATTAGCGTTATCTGTAGCACAAGGTAACTCAAAAAATTTTTGGATGCCTTTAATTAGCAAATCTTCTAAACTGGAGGCAAATGAGATTCTTGAACAATTTAATATTAATAAATTTGCTGATGAAAAAGTAAATAATTTATCTCAAGGGACCCGTAAAATATTAGATATTGCGATTGCTATGATTGGCAGTCCTTCTTTAGTGTTATTAGATGAACCAACCTCAGGGATTAGTTCAGAAGAAAAGTTTAAAGCTATGGATTCTATAATGAGCGGAATAAATAATTCTAAGGTCACAACTTTGTTTATAGAACATGACATAGAAATTGTTAAAAAATATTCTAAAAGAGTTTTAGCATTTTATGATGGAAAGATTATAGCTGATGATAAAACAACAGATGCTTTAAATAATGATTTAGTTAAAAAGTATATTACTGGGGCGGAATAAAATAAATAATGTTAAAAATAAAAAATTTAAATGTATCAATAGGCTCAACTAATATTCTTCATGATATAAATATTTATGTCGATGGATTTATATGTTTATTAGGTAATAATGGGGCAGGTAAAACTACACTTATGCGTTCTATAATGGGTTTGTTACCTGTTCAGAGTGGGAAGATTTTTTTTAAAAATGATAATTTATCTGTTATTCCTTCCCATAAGCGCTCACTATTAGGTATAGGCTATATGCCGGAAGATAGAAGGCTTGTTCCGGAATTATCAATAAGAGATAATATTTTACTTCCTGCTTGGGCTATTAAAGATGAGAGCGCTTATAAAAGACTAAAGTGGGTATTTAGTCTTATGCCAGAATTAGCTAAAATGGAAAATAGACTTGCGATACAGTTATCTGGAGGACAACAGAAAATGGTGGCTTTAGGTAGAGCGTTAATGACAGGGAAAAGGCTACTCTTATTAGATGAACCTTTTGAAGGAGTAGCTCCTGTATTAGCTAAAAGATTAGTAGAGGTAATTGTTACGTTAAAGGCTGAAGGTATTACAGTATTTTTAGCAGAATCAGATGCTGGTCATTCTTCTAATTTTATAGAGCAGGTATTTAAAATTGAAAGAGGTGAGATAGTAAATTAATAATTTTTTAATATCTTAGCAGCTTCTACAGCAAAGTAAGTGAGTATACCATCGGCACCCGCCCTTTTAAAACATAATAATATCTCAAGAATAGTACGGTTATTATCAAATATACCAGATGAGATGGATTGTTTGATCATGCTATATTCTCCAGAAACTTGATAGGAAAATGTAGGAAATCCAAAAGTATTTTTTACTCGGTAAAGTATATCTAAGTAGGGTAACCCAGGTTTGATCATGACCATATCTGCGCCTTCTTGGATATCCATTGCAACTTCTCTAAGAGCTTCATTACTATTTGAAAAATCCATTTGATAAGTTGATTTATCAATCTTATTTTTAATTTTTACCGATCCAATTGCATCCCTAAATGGTGAATATAGATTGGAAGAATATTTGGCAGAATAAGACATAATTTTAACTTTTTGAAAATTATGCTTATCTAATGTTTTTCTAATTTCTTTTATCCGTCCATCCATCATATCAGATGGAGCTATAATGTCACAACCTGCTTGAGCTTGAACTAAAGCCTGTTGACAGAGAGCCTTAATAGTTTCTTCGTTATCAATATAATCGTTTTTTATTATACCATCATGGCCGTGATCAGTATAAGGATCTAGTGCTACATCACAAATTATCCCGATTTCAGGAACAGAAGATTTAATAGCTTTTGTTGACTCACAAATAAGATTATCAGCATTTATTGCTTCATCTCCTGTATTATTTTTTAAGGTTTTGTCAATTTCAGGAAATATAGCTATTGCATTAATTCCTAAAGAAGCAGCAGATTCACATGCTTTAATAGCATCTTTAATATTATACCGCATAACACCAGGCATGTTTTTAATTTCAGTTGAATGTTTATTAGAAGTAATAAAAATAGGCCATATCAGATCTTTTACTAATAGATTATTTTCAGAAACTATATTTCTTACCCAATTATCAGTCCTGTTTCGTCTCATTCTGGTCATAGGATATTTTCCTAAATTATAAGAAAAGTTATTAAATGAAATATTATCCTCCCATAAATAATTTTAATTTAATATATTTCTACATTTATTATAAAATTTATAATATTTATAAATACATAAATTTTAAATTGATAAATTCTTTTTGGAAGTATGATGAATCTTAATAATGACCAGAAAGCCTATATAGAAACTGCAAAAAAATTTGCAGAAACAAAAATGTTACCTTTTGCTAATAAATGGGATGAGGATAAAATATTTCCACTAGAAACTCTTGTTGAAGCGGCAAAATTAGGTTTTGGAGGTATATATGTTCCCAATAAATTTGGAGGATCTGGATTAAGCAGGTTTGAAGCCACTTTAATTTTTGAAGAACTTTCGGCCGCATGTGCCTCAACTGCTGCATTTTTATCTATTCATAATATGGCTACATGGATGATTTCTCATTATGGAAATGATCTAGTACGTAGCAGATACTTAAAAAACTTAATAGATATGAAATATGTATCTTCATATTGTCTCACTGAACCGGGTTCAGGTTCTGATGCGGCTGCATTATCTACTCGTGCAGAAAAAAAAGATGATTATTATATATTAAATGGATCAAAATCATTTATATCTGGCGCATCAGAATCAGATCTTTACTTAACCATGGTTAGAACAGGAGAAGAAGGTTCTAAAGGAATTTCATGTTTAATAGTTGAAAAAAAATCAGAAGGTTTAAGCTTTGGAAAATTAGAAAGAAAAATGGGTTGGAACTCTCAACCAACTGCTCAATTGATGTTTGACCAGTGTAAAGTTCCTATATCTAATTTAATTGGTAGAGAAGGAGATGGTTTTAAAATAGCCATGCAAGGTCTAGATGGAGGCCGAATTAACATAGGATCATGCTCCTTAGGAGCAGCTAGGAAATGTTTAGAAAAATCTATAACATATGTTGGAGAAAGAGAACAGTTTGGAAAAAAGCTATCTGAGTTTCAATCAACTCAATTTAAATTAGCTGATATGTCAGTAGAGCTTGAAGCGGCTAGACTAATGATACATAAAGCAGCTAATGAACTAGATAAAGAGAGTGAAGAATCTACCTTGTATTGTGCAATGGCAAAGAGATTTGCAACCGATATAGGGTTTAGGATTTGTAATGAAGCCTTACAACTACATGGCGGATATGGTTATCTTTCAGAGTATGATATAGAAAGGTTCGTAAGGGATTGTCGAGTACATCAAATATTAGAAGGAACAAATGAAATTATGCGTATAATAATTTCTAGAATAATTTTGGAAAATAAGTAACAATATGTCTATAGATTACTCTGTTAATGGTTATACGGCTTGCATATGCTTAGATAGGCCAGAGTCACTTAATGCTCTAACTTTTGATATGATTAATGAAATTAGTTTAATTTTAAATTCAGTACAAAACGATGATAAAATACAGATAATACTTTTTAAAGGAAAAGGTGATAAAGCATTTTGTGCAGGAGGTGACGTAAAAAAATTTTATGATGAAAGTTTTACTGATAGTTTTAATCTTAGAAAGAACTTTTTTTATAATGAATATAAATTAAATTATTTGATTAAAAAGTATCCTAAACCAATTATATCACTAGTTAATGGTATTTGTATGGGTGGAGGGGTAGGACTATCTGCTCATGGAAAAATAGTTATAGTTTCTGAAAATGTAAAATTTGCTATGCCTGAAACTACAATTGGACTTTTCCCTGACGTTGGTGCAGGGAAAATTCTTTCTTCTTTGGAAAGTAAAATTGGAATTTACTTAGGATTAACAGGTAAAAGGATTAATGCATCGGATCTTGTAGAGTTAGGTATAGCCCAATATTGTGTTCCTTATAAGAATTTTGAAATATTAGAAAAACAATTATCAAATATTAAAGATAAAACCAAGATTGATTCACTAATTAAAAGTTTTTCTATTGAAACTAAGTCAGATTTATTTCCTGTTAATAATAGTGAAATTTTGCTCTGTTTTAACTCAAATAAGATGGAAAAAATAATTTTAAACTTAAAGGAAATTAATTCAGACTGGTCTAATGAAGCTTTAAATCTGTTAAAAAATAAATCACCTACAAGTCTAAAAATAGCTTTGCGTCAAATTATACTAGCTAAAGACTTATCTTTTGAAGAAGATTTAATTATGGAATATAGGCTTTCTCAAGGTTGTATGAAAGGGCATGATTTTTATGAAGGTGTAAGGTCAGTACTTGTAGATAAAGATCATGAGCCTAAATGGAACCCAAAAACTTTAGAGGAAGTTACTAATAAAATGGTAGAATCACATTTTATTACTTTAGGTGAAGGCGATCTTAAACTTTAGTTACATAAGGATTTAAAAATGAAAATAGCATTTATAGGGTTAGGTAACATGGGAGAACCTATGGCTATAAATTTAATTAAGAAAGGCCATACTGTTTTAGCTTATGATATAATAGAAGAAAAACTTTTGATTGCAGAGAAAAAAGGTTGTATTAAAAAAGATTCCATTAAGTCTGCGGTAAAAGATGTAGATTTTGTTATTACGATGCTTCCTGAAGGTCGCCATGTAAAAGACGCGTATTTGAATAATAATGGAATAATTAATAACATTTCTCAGAAAACTATATTAATAGACTGTTCAACTATAGATATTGAAACTACTAAATCTATAGGAGCAGCAGCTTTTAATAAACAAATTAATATGTTAGATGCTCCAGTTTCAGGAGGTACGGCCGGCGCAGAAAAAGGAACTTTAGCTTTTATGGTGGGAGGAAGCCAGGAAGTATTATCTTCATGTATGCAGATATTAAGTGCTATGGGTAAAAATATTGTTCATGTTGGAGAGCTAGGTGCTGGGCAAGCAGCAAAAGCGTGCAATAATATGTTGCTTGCTATCTCAATGGTGGCATTAGGAGAAGCCTTTACGCTAGCTAAAAATTTAGGTTTAAAGCAAAAGACTTTCTTTGAAATAAGCTCAAAGGGGACAGGAATGTCTTGGGCTATGCTTAACCATTTACCAGTTAAGGGGATTATAGACACCGCTGCAGCTAATAGTGAATTTAAGCCAGGATTTGCGGCTAATATGATGCTCAAAGATCTGTCACTGGCAGAGGCTGCTGCAGATTCAGTGCATTTTAAAACTCAACTTGGGTCCTTAACAAAAGCTATTTATGAAAAATTTGTAAGTAAGGGAGGAGGAAATTTAGATTATTCGGCCGTAATAAGGCTAATAGATGGAACTCTAGATTAAATTTTTATTCAAAAAGCAGTAATTCCAGTTTGCGCCCTTCCAAGGATTAGGGCATGAATGTCATGTGTCCCTTCATATGTATTGACTACCTCTAGATTTAACATGTGGCGCATAATGTTATATTCTCCAGAAATTCCATTAGCACCGTGCATGTCTCTTGCAGTGCGCGCTATATCAAGTGCTTTACCTGCGTTGTTTCTTTTTAGTATTGAGATCATTTCAGGATTAGATTTTCCTTGATCTTTTAATCTTCCTACTCGGAGAGTAGCTTGTAAAGCAATTGATATTTCAGTTTGCATATCAGCTAATTTCTTCTGAATTAGCTGATTGGATGCTAAAGGCTTACCAAATTGCTTCCTTTCTAATACATAATTCCTTGCTGAATGCCAGCAGTATTCTGCCGCTCCAAGAGTGCCCCACGCAATACCATATCTAGCTGATGAGAGACAGTTTAATACACTTTTTAGGCCAGATGTATTAGGTAGAATATTTTCAGTAGGAACAAAAACTTCATCCATGAAAATCATGCCTGTTGTAGAAAAATTAAATGCAAGTTTATCTTTTATTTCAGGTGTAGAAAGACCTTTCGCACCTTTTCTTTCAATTACATAACCCTTTATTTCAGAGTTTTCATTTTTTGCCCATACAATCAGAAGGTCAGCTATTGGACT
>CAYMQD010000123.1:0-2884 GCA_964392475.1 uncultured Alphaproteobacteria bacterium | reverse complement strand
GTAAGCCTAGGATCAGGACATGGCCAACACCCGTTGGAAAAATAGAAACGTTTCTACATAGGATGAACACCAGTGAAAGGAGAGCAACAAGCCCAGCGGCGATAGTAAGGAATGTGAATGGTAGTTTTAGGAGTACGCCAGTAAACGTGAATAAAATACTAAATATTGTCAAACTAACTAGATGATTAATCTCATGTATACCATGACGCGGCTGAAAAGCAGCACCAATAAAAGAGAAGGAGAGCCATACTATGCTGACAGAAACAAGCGCTAAAAGTTGGCTTTCACTTGTAAAAAAGTATCCTATGTAGTTACTCATATCTGGACCATTACATTCATCCCGCAGCCAACCTATCTCCTGTTGGCGAGAATGTAACGCCTAACAGTATGTCATTGTTAGCTATCTTTCACCTTGTTGTTCTGTATCGGCTCGGCTACCAAACAGGGTATGTGTGGCATATTTGGATTTATCGCGGCACCTGGGGCGGAATTGGGCCCTGACCGTATGCGAATTTATCTCCGCGATCTTTTTGAGCTTTCCGAGCCTCGTGGCCAGGAGGCGTCTGGTCTAGCAATTACGCTCGGCCAAAAAATTCGTCTATTCAAGCGTGGCCTGAGGCCGAGCATTATGCTGCAATCTCGCGGATATCACGAATTTTTAGCTACAAACTGTAACGACCTGATACTTGATAAAAACGCGAAACTCCGCGAGCCGGTTGCTGTCATGGGGCATTGTAGGCTCGTCACCAATGGTGCTGAAATAATAGCTGGCAATAATCATCCAATTGATGTTGAAGGCATAGTCGGCATTCATAACGGTATTGTTACAAATGAAAAAGTGCTTTGGGACAAATATCCAAATCTCCCCCATAAGTACGAGATTGACTCGGAAATTTTGTTGCGCGTCCTTCACCACCATTCGTCAAAAACAAATAGTTTTAGAACTGCACTTAAGCGTGTTTTTGCGGAGATCGAAGGATCCGCATCAATCGCCTTTTTTCCAGTTGCCAGTCCAATAATAGGGCTGGCGACTAATCTTGGATCTTTACATATAGTTACTGTTCCAGAAAAGCGTATACTCATTTTTGCATCGGAAGCTTATTTTTTGCAGCAGTTTTTTTTGCGTAATAAGCGTCATATAGGTCATGCCTCGGCAAAATTCTGCCAAGTAAAAGCTGGCGAGGGCTGCCTTATTCCTTTCCAAAAACCCGAGCCGGTTTTTTTTAGTCTGGGTGAAGAGGTTGATGAACCCCAAATTGCTGTATCGAATGGGGGGAGGAGCCTCCTAGATATTGTTGATCTTTCTAGCCGGATCCTCAATATAAGGCGCTGCAATAAATGTATTTTGCCTTCAACTTATCCGTTCATAGAGTTTGATGAGAAAGGAGTATGTAACCAATGCCGTGAGTATGAACCAATGCAACTAATCGGAAGAAATGCTTTAGAGTCGGTATTGGCAAAACACAGAAGTAAAAACGGCTCTCCGGATTGTATTGTGGCATTTTCTGGCGGTCGCGATAGCTCTTTCGGTCTTCATATTTTAAAAACTGAGTATAAAATGAACCCCATTGCTTACTCTTACGACTGGGGCATGGTCACTGGGATTGCCCGGCGGAATCAAGCTCGGATGCTTGGCAAGCTGCAGATTGAACACATATTGCGCGCGGCCGACATCCCAACCAAGCGTCGGTACATGCGAAAAAATATCATGGCTTGGCTGAAGCGTCCGCATCTTGGCATGGTACCGCTATTTATGGCTGGCGATAAATTTTTTTATGATATTGGCCGTAAACTCCGGCGTGAACTTAGCATACCACTGGTAATTTTCTGTGCAGGTAATGAGCTGGAGCGGACTGACTTTAAGGGCGGATTTGCTGGTGTCCGTGAACCAGGACATGGTCAACGACTCTTTGCATACACGGCACTCAACAAGTTTCAAATAGCTACCTTTTATTCAGGGCAATATCTAATCAATCCTAGTTATATAAACGAATCGCTATTTGATACAGCGCAATCCTTCCGGTCTTCGTTTATCTCTAGGGATGATTTTTTGTATTTGTTTCATTATATTCCCTGGCAGGAGGACACAATCAATGAAACCCTAATAAAGGGGTATGGCTGGGAAACGGCGCCACACACGGATAACACTTGGCGCATCGGTGATGGCTACACCACTTTTATAAACCATATCTATTTTACTGTTGCAGGCTTTAGTGAGTTTGACACCTATCGGAGCCAACAGATTCGCAAGGGATTAATCAGCCGGGAGCAGGCTTTGGCACTAACGGCTCGTGATAATGAGCCAGACATGAAAGTGCTGATAGAATTTGCTCAGCAGGTAGGGCTTAATCTTCAAGAGGTCATGTCTAAAATTGATATGATCCCAAAGCTATACTGAAAGATGACCCGGCAAATTGGAATGCTGGATAAAAAACTGTTCGGGGACACGGCGTGGAATTATGGCGCATTTGCTGCCATGGCCTGCACCGGAGTTGTTCTCAATTTCTTTATTGCAGCGCATTTTGGCATTGAAGCGCTAGGACAGTTCAACCAGATTTATGCCTTTTATATTGTTACAGCACAATTGGCTGTTTTTGGGGTTCACGATTCGGCTCAAAAACACGTTGCAGAGCATATTACAAGTAAAAGCCTTGAGGCGCTTGTAGCAAATACTGCATTTGGACTAGCAGGGTTCATTGGCTTCGCAGTTGGCTTCTTTGTTTGGCTTATAGCAGGCTTTGTTGGAAATATTGTAGAAAGTGAGCCAGTTGGCAGGGGTTTAGCTATGGCTGCGCCAGGCCTAGCACTATTTTCTATGAACAAGGTTTTGATGGGAGTTCTTAATGGTCAACGCCGAATGAAAGCTTTTGCCATTATTCAGGGG
>CAYMQD010000122.1:0-2591 GCA_964392475.1 uncultured Alphaproteobacteria bacterium | reverse complement strand
CAAGTAGTGGAAATTTCTAAGCAAGTTCAAAAACCTGTAAAGTTAATATGGTCACGAGAAGAGGATATATGCCAAGACTCTCAAAGGCCTCCATTTTGGGCAAAATATGTGGCTTCCATTGGTGCTAATGGCCTACCAGATTCTTTGCTTACCCATGTAGTAGGAGAAGAGAAGGAACCTAGGTATTCCACTAGAGGTGTTGTAAATATGCCATATATTATACCTAATAGATGACATGAATATAGTGCTGTTCGGTCTAATATTCCTGTAGGGCCCCATCGTGCTCCGGGATCCAACTCTAATAGTTTTTTTATTGAGCAAATGGTTGATGAAGTTGCTATTGCTGGTGGATGGGATCCGCTAGATTGGCGTATAAAGATGACAGAGGGAAATGAACCTTGGCAAAGAGTACTTTATGCGATGAAAGAAAAATCAGGGTTTAGAACAGATATGCCTCATGGAGAAGGTATGGGAATAGCTGTATTTGAATCGCATGGCTCTATAGCAGGTGCATGTGCGACGGTATCTATTAGTAAAAGAGGGCATCTTTTTATTGAAAAAGTTTCTATGTTTGTAAATAGCGGCTATATTATAAATCCATTAAATGCCCGTGAACAAATAGAAAGTGCGGTTGCCTTTGAATTAGGAACAGCTCTTTCTGGAGGGTTAGATATAAGAAAAGGCCAGGTAAATAATACTAATTTTGATACTTATAGCGTATTACGTATGGCGGATATGCCTGACGTAGAGGTTCATTTTACGTTATCTAAAAATAACTGGTGGGGTGGTATAGGTGAGCCAGGTGGTCCTCCAGTTCCTCCTGCAGTTGCAAATGCAATTTTTTACGCAGTTGGAAAAAGAGTTAGATCTACACCTTTCAACAAAGAGGCACAAGAATAGTATCTTAGCTTAATAGAACTTTGTTGGGATCAATAATTTCCCTTATAACAGAGAGTTCTTCTGGTAAAGGTAGCGGAGTTAAGTCTAACTTACTTAAATCACCTAAATCAAATCCAGTGGAATCGCAAAGATCTTCTTTTGATATGCCAGGATGTATAGTACGTACTTTCATTTTTCCAATACTTTTATCAAAATCAAATATACATTTTGGAGTAATAACTAATTTGGGCCCATCATTAGTAAGGCCTAAATCTTTTCTTCCTTTTATACCACCTGGAAATCCCACTCCAGCTATATAGTCAACCTTTTCTACAAAAACTCTTTTTTCATGATGAGGCATCATAATGTATTCTCTTCCGAACATAGAAAAATGTTCAGGTAATAGAATAGGCCCTACTAGCCGTACTTTGGGTTTAGAGTGATCTCCAATACATACGCTATTGATATTTCCATGTTGGTCTATTTGTACCCCCGAGCCAAAGCCAAAACTTATATTTCCTCTTCTAAGACTATATTGACCTGGATAAGAGAGCATCTGAGATTCACATGGTATATCTCTTAATGTCTCGTCAAATTCAGCATCAGGAAGTCGTATTAATTTAGAAAGTTGTGGGTATTGTATCCAACCAGCTAATAAAATAGTTAAGTCATGAGCATGAGTTCTTCTGGCTAGCTCCATTGCTACTAAAGGAATAGCTGTAGCAAATAGTGCGGCGTTTTTGCCAGTTGCCAAACCAGTGAACCCTACTTCCCCATTTTTAAATTCTCGAGACAAGGTGGAAACTAAAAGCTCATTAAGTGTATAAATACTTTCATTCATTTTTGAGTATCGACTTCTAAAAGTGAGGCTAATTGTGATCCTCCGATTTTATCTAAATATTCTCCATTATCACTAGTATCATATATATAATTTTGTAAATAATTTTCAAAAGAATTGTCATTATTTGATGCGTTAATATAAGACTGCCAGTGAGAGCTATCATCTATATAGCGACCTAGCATTGGAGTAGGATGAGCCCCAAAAGGTGCTAGGCAAACGGCAGTAATTCTATGCGAAGGAATTTCAACTAGGTGAGAATGTTTTTTTAAAAAATTATCACTTACAAATTTCTCTACAGTAACTATTACTTTTTCACAACACCTTGATAATGTTATATCTAGACTTTGTGGAAGTGTTCTAAATGAGGGTGTTATAATGTTTCCATAAATATCAGAGGCTAAAGCATGTATAATAACCACATTTGGATCTGCTGCTGGAAGAGCGTGTAGCTTTTTATCAGTAATAGGACAAGTAAACTTTTTAATTTTTTCATTTAGTCTGACAATATCAGTTCCATCAAGTCCTGCAGCAGGCCAAAATGATAAATTGTCTTGACTTGCTCTGAAGCGATCATAACTGAGTAGTTCCGGATAATCGGTTATTTTCAAATAACCATTTTCAGATGATTTTCTAATATTTCTAGCCAGACCATATTTTTCAAACCCTAAGTAACTAGTTTCAATTTTATTAACTGCACCTGCACCTACTAACATATCGCAGTCTATGCTATTAGTTACTCCAACTACGGTTAAATTCTTTTTTTTCTGCTTAATAATTTCTCTAACTATAGCCATAGGTCTTTGGTAAATTGCAAACCCACCAATAGCCAAACGGTCTCCATCTTTAAGTATCTTGATTGCTTCCGAAAGGT
>CAYMQD010000121.1:0-3219 GCA_964392475.1 uncultured Alphaproteobacteria bacterium | reverse complement strand
AATTTAAAATAAAATGTTTAAGATTTGAATAGAGTTCTTCCTCTTTTTGCAGTTGGATGCCCCCACCAGACTCAATGAGCAGGTTGGCTTCTTCTTCAAAATTATTCATATGTTTTCCGAATAGGACGGGCATTGCAAACGCAGCCGGTTCGAGAATGTTCTGACCGCCGAATCGTGGATTGAATCCCCCACCTACATAAGCCAGTTTTGCATTGGCGTAAAAACAGTTTAATACTCCCATTTTGTCTAAAAGTATTAATGATCCTTGGGGATGGATTCCATTCCCTTTCGCCATATTTGAAAACAGGGTGTATTCGACATTAAATTCTCGGATCAGATCCTCCACCTCACGAATACGTTGCATATGCCGCGGGGCACCTACTCCGATGATATTTGGGAATTCTTTTTTTAATTTTATGCAAGCCTCCATGACAGGCCCTTCGTCTCCAGGTCGGGTAGACCCAAAAACAATTAAAAAAGAATTGGGATCCAATTGGACAGGTTTTGATTCAACTGGTCCTGTGGGAGGGGTATCGAATTTAATATTTCATGCAACTTTTATTTTTTTTGCAGGTACGCCCAGCTTTAACAATCTCTCTGCATCTAATTGAGACCGCATGGAAAATACAGTCATTCCCTCCGTCAGCCATAAAAAGAATTTATTGAATTTTTTGTAACTTTTAAGAGATTTTTCGGTGATTCTTCCGTTGATTTGTAATACTGGAATTTTTCTGTTTTTGCATTGCCTCAACAGACAAGGCCACAACTCCGCTTCTATAAGGATGAGCTGAGATGGTGCGATTTGGTCAAAAACGGGGTTCAGCCAAATGGGAATATCTATTGGCAGCCTGAAAACGTGCGGCAGATTTTCCTCGATCGCCAGGGCATACCCCGTGGGAGTGAATGTGGACAGGGCAATAGGCCGCTTTTCGCCCTGCTCTGTTAAAACGGTAATAAGAGTTTTCGCCAAGCGGACTTCCCCCACCGAAGAGGCATGTATCCACAAACTTTTTTTTAATTTGGGAAGGGCTTTTGCTCCGTTTAGCCGCCCTTTAAAATCTTTTCTAAAGGTCGATGAAATCAGGCACCGTAATAGTAAAAAAGGAGATGCGACAAGCATCAAGGTGATTGTTAAAATATAATAAATAAAATCCATAGGCTAAGAGTATACTCCTAAAAGATTTTAAAAATACCGCGCATATGTCAAACTTTTTTTACAAAATCATATCTCCAAATCGGAAATGGTATTGGGTTCCTGTTTTCTGGCTTTTGAGGTTTATTTCCTTTTTTTACCTGTTGGGACATCATTTTCGCTTATGGGCTTATCGCTGGGGAATTTTTCCCCAACGCAGCTTAGATTGCAGAGTGATCAGCGTTGGCAATTTAACTCTTGGGGGGACGGGGAAGACCCCCTTCGTTATGATGATCGCGGAAACCTTGAGGGGTAATGGTTTGAAGCCGGCTATCCTTACAAGAGGATATGGTGGAAAGTCGAAAAGGCCTGTAAATGTCGTTTGTGATGGGAAGAACCTTCTTCTTGCACCGGAGCAGGTTGGAGATGAGGCAGTGATGATGGCTGAAAAGCTAAAGAACGTTCCTATTGTCACAGGCTCTGACAGATTTCAAACAGGACGTTTTGCTTTGGTAAATTATGAAATTGATACTTTGATTCTGGATGATGGGTTCCAACACCTGGCATTGCGTAGAGATTTGGATATCCTGTTGTTTGACCACAAAAGGCCACTGGGGAACAATCATTTGTTCCCTGCAGGAGAACTTCGAGAACCTGCCAGTGAAACGAGAAGGGCAGATATGGTTTGCTTTACCCGCTTTTTGGGAGGACCAATTAAATTTTCTCAGAAATACCTGGGCTCGGTTCCGCAAATTAAAGCCCATTTTAGGTTGGATTCTTTAATCAATATGGAAAGTGGTGAGGTATGTGATGTCGAGATATTAAAAAATCAGCCGGTCGTAGCGTTCTGCGGCATTGCAAACCCGGAAGGTTTTAGGCAAATTTTACAGGATACTCAGGTACAGCTCAAAGTGTTTAAGACTTTTTCCGATCACTATGAATATAGTTTGAATACTATTAAACAATTAGAATCTAAAGCTTTGATGGAGGGAGCAAAGTTCGTGCTTCTTTCTGAAAAAGATGCTGTCAAATTAAAGGGTATGAAGTTTTCTTTACCTTTTTATAAAGTTGTGATCGATTTAGAAATTTTGGAAGGTAGAGAAATATTCAACAAACAAATTACCAGCACAGGGCTTGGCACCAATTAACGCTTGTTTCTAAGGCAGGCCCAATATGCTGATAAAATCTGTAGCTTTTTTTTAAAATTCAAGAGTCAGATCTCAGATGTTTGAAATCAAAAATCTCAGCGCTAATCAGCGGTTTTTGCTGAACATTTTGGTTCCCTCACTTTACCTTTTGCCGTTGTTATTTGCATACCTCGGGCCTAAGAATTTTGGATTTGGTTATGAAGAACTGGTTTACACGGGGTTGGCTATCGGTACTGTAGGTGTTGTCTTGTGGATTTTATCCATGTTCACGCTGGGGCCTTCGCTTGCTGTTTTACCTGGTGCGGACAGGTTGGTAACTCGTGGGGTGTATCGATATATGCGCCACCCCATTTATGTTGGCATTGTTTTAACATTGAGCGGCCTATTTTTAGCTTGCGGTTCTTTAATTTGTCTCCTGTATGTATTAGCGGTAGTTATTCCTTTGAATATTTTCAGGGCTCGTGCAGAGGAAAAGACATTACACCAGCAACTTGGAAACGCTTATCAACAATATCGCACCAACACTTTTTTTTAGTTTCCCAATGACTTTGAGAATAAGTTTTCGGGCTTTACTCAAAAAAACTGGAAAGCCTATTGAGAATGGCGAGTTGATAATAGAGAATGGAACCATTCTGGAAGTTTCCCCGCAAATTTCCAAAAGAAAAACAGAAGCCACATTAAATCTTTCAGATCACCTTCTTATGCCAGGGTTTGTAAATGCCCATAGTCATCTCGGGTTAACAGCTCTTGCCAAAAAGCTTTCATCTTCAAATTCAAAAAACTTTGCCAGTTGGGTCCGGGATTTAATTCCTCTCAATTCTGCTTTGAGTGATGCAGAAAGAATGGAGGGAATACAAAAAGGGGCTAGAGAAATGAAGTATTCCGGTGTAACCGGGCTTGCCGATTTTATTGCCGATCCAGGTTTATTGGACCCCATAG
>CAYMQD010000120.1:0-7640 GCA_964392475.1 uncultured Alphaproteobacteria bacterium | reverse complement strand
ACTCAATTATTAGATGAATTTAAATGATCAAAACTTTATTACAAAATACAAAAAGAGATTCTTTATTTCCTAAAGTGAGGGGAAAAATAACTTTTAATGAAGATTTATCAAAATTTAGTTGGTTTCGAGTAGGGGGAAATGCTGAAGTATTTTTTATTCCAGCTGATGAGGATGACCTTATGCAGTTCTTGTCTAATTTAAATTCAGATATAGCTGTCACTGTAATTGGAGGAACATCAAATCTACTAATTAGGGATGGAGGAATTCCAGGTGTAGTAATTCGCTTGGGTACGTCATTTAACAAATTATTAATAGATAAAGAAGAGGTAATTATAGGGGCTTCTGCCAGAGATATGATAGTAGCAAAATCTTTAGCAAAAAAAGGTGTTTCCGGACTTGAGTTTTTAGCAGGAATACCAGGTACCATTGGAGGTGCCTTAGCAATGAATGCAGGCGCATATGGTTCAGAAATAAGTGATTATGTAACTTCTATTAGCGCAGTAGATAGACTAGGTAAGAAAACCATAATAAAAGAAAAAGAATTGATTATGGAGTATCGAAAAATTAATGTTTCCCAAGAACTAATTTTTACTAGCGCTAAATTTAATGGTTTAAACTATTCGGAAAAAAATCCTTTTTTACTAATAAAGAAAATTACACAAGAGAGGAGAAATACTCAGCCAATTAATACTTCTACAGGAGGTTCTACCTTTAAAAATCCTCCTAATAGAAAAGCGTGGAAGCTTATTGAGCAAGCAGGGTGTCGTGGCCTTTCTTTAGGAGGTGCTAGTGTATCCGATATGCATTGTAATTTTATAGTTAATAAAAATAACGCCACTGCCAAAGATATTGAAGAGTTAGGAAATAAAATAAAAGAGAGAGTTTTTTCTTCTTCTGGTGTTAAATTATGTTGGGAAATAAAAATAATAGGAGTTAATAAAACTGAAGTGAATACATATGATTAAACGTATTGGGGTATTGATAGGTGGAGAAGACTTTTCAGAGGAAGCAAGCGTTTCTTTTAGGACGGGGGAAGCAGTAATAGAATCTTTAAAAAGATTAGGATATGACGTTAATGCGATCGAAATAAATAAGAATTTTTCTAAAAAGTTTGCATTGATTTCAAAAATGGATGTTGTATTTAATGCGCTTCATGGAGCTTTTGGAGAAGATGGTTGTATTCAAGGTCTGTTGGAAATGTTGAGGATTCCGTATACTCATTCGGGTGTTTTAGCTTCGGCAATAGCCATGAATAAAGAAAGATCTAGAAAAATATTTCAAGCTGCAGGCCTTCCTGTAGCTAATGGAAAAATCTTTAAACGTTCAGATTTAGAATCTTCTGATCCTTTACAACGACCATACGTAATAAAGCCTATTTCTGGAGGGTCAAGTATTGGAGTTGAAATAGTTACTAAAGCGTCTGAAATTCCTGCTACTTATTCTAAAGGACATCCTGAGGATTTTTTATTAGCTGAAAAATTTATAGAAGGAAAAGAAATAACAGTTGCAGTAAAGGGAGGGGAACCTTTAGGTGTGCTGGAAATTATAACAGGAAGCGGGTTTTATGACTTTAATAATAAATATAAAAGTAAAAATACAAATTTTATTTTTCCTGCAGAAATTCCAGAAAAAACTACTTTAAAAGCATTAGAAATAGCTAAAATTGCCCATAAAGTTATAGGTTGTAGAGGAATTTCACGCGTTGATATGAGATGTGACTTATCCTCAAATATTTTTCTTTTAGAAATTAATACACAACCTGGTTTAACGGCTAAATCACTGGTTCCACATATAGCAGAAAATGTAGGGATAAAGTTTGACTCTTTAATTGACTGGATGATTAATGAGGCAAGTTGCGATAACGTTGATACTACGGGAAGATAAGATGGAAAAAAATAAATTCAAGAATAATTTAAATAAAAAAATTACAACTTTTATTTTTTTTGCATGCTTTCTAGTAATTTCATTCTTTAGTTTTACTCATTTAGAAGATAAAATATTTCCAATTGATCTTTTAGATAACTTTAAACAAACTATGAATTTAAACGTTCAGGAAGTGTGGGTTTCAGGAAGAGAAAATACTAAATTAGAAGAAATAGTTTCAGCTATAAACATTAAATTAGGTGATCCTATACTTAGTTTAGATTTGTTTTCTTATAGAGAGGCCTTGATTGATTTACCTTGGATAGTAAATGCAAAAATATCTCTAGAACTACCTAATAAATTAAATATAAAAATTATTGAACATACACCAGGAGCAATTTTGAAAAATGGTGATCAATTATTTTTAGTAAATATTTTAGGAAAAACTTTATATAATGTTGATCCTAATCATTTTTCTGACTTACCAATTGTTATAGGTCAAGGTGCAGCAGATAATCTTTTAGAATTAAAACAAATTTTATTATCTGCTCCGCTTATTAATAAACATGTTACTGCTGCAAGCTATATCTCTAAGAGACGATGGAATCTACATTTTGGAGAAAAAATGATAGCTAAGCTTCCATCTGAAAAACCTGATTTAGCTATTCAAAGACTTGAAGAGATAGATGCTTTGTATAATTTTTTATCACAAGATATAGCCGTTATTGATTTACGATTTAACGATAGATTGATTTTAAAACTTGGGTCGAGTTACAAACAAAAAAATATTTTAGGGAGGGATACTTGAGATATAGCGAAAATATCTTATGTGCTTTAGATGTTGGAGCAAGCAAGATTTGTTGCATGATTGCTAATAGGGAAGATAGTGGAGTTTTGAGAATATTGGGGACTGGCCATCATTCATCATCTGGTTTTAAGAACGGTATTATAAGTGATATGAGAGCAGCAGAGGATTCTATAAAAATGGCAGTTTCAATTGCTGAAAAGGATGCAGAAGTAAAGGTTGATAGCGTAGTTTTAGGTATTACCATTGGAAAAACGGAGTCTAAGATTTTAACCTCTGAGATAGAAATTGAAGGGCCAGTGGTTACAGAAGATGATATCAGAAAAGTAAGTCTTACTGGAAGAGAAAGTGTTTTGAGAAACAACAACTCAGTTATTCATGAACTGTTAGTTGGATTTTCATTAGACGGAATGAAAGGAATTATTGATCCTAGAGACATGTTCGGCAGAAATCTCTCAATAGATTTACACCAAGTAAGTGTTTTTTCAGACCCATTAAAAACACTTACTACTTGTATTACTAGTTCAGATATAAACATTGATCATCTGGTTATTTCTGCATATGCCGCAGGTTTGTCTACACTTTCTGAAGATGAAAAGAAATTAGGATCGGTAGTTTTAGACATAGGTTCTAGCACGACTTCTTTAGCAATTTTTCATGAAGGAGAGATGGTTTATACAGAAGCATTTAATGATGGGGGAGAGTACTTAACTATTGATATTGCAAAAGAGTTCTCTATTTCTTTGGAGGAAGCAGAGAGAGTTAAAGTTATGCACGCGCGTGCTATTTCTGGCCCAGAAGATAGCAATGCGCTATTAGAACTACCACCTATTGGAAATTTTAGTGATGAACAACCAATTTTAATCAAGAGAGCAAATGTAGTAAAAATTGTAAGATCAAGATTAATCAACCTTTTTGAATCTGTAAAAGGTATTATAGAAAGATCAGGTTTTTCATCAGTTATAGCAAGGCGAATAGTTCTAACAGGCGGAACTTCAGAAATAGATGGGGTTTCCCAAATAGCTAACGAAATTTTAAATTTTAAACCAAGGATTGGTAGACCGACTGATATTTTAGCTTTAACAGATGAAGTAAGGACGCCAGCTTTTGCAGTTGTTTGTGGCCTTTTAAATTTTACACATAATTATAAATTATCTAAGAAACTCGATAGCTTATTTTTATATAAGAAAAAAGAAAAAAGTAAGCTCGTATCTTTTAAAACATGGATTAAAGAAAATTTTTAGTAATGGGAGTTGATATTTTGTGGGGAATAATTCTTAAAACTTAAGGAGAATAATAAATGAGCATAAATATAAGTAAACCTGAAACTCAAGAACTGAAACCTAGAATTACTGTTATTGGTGTAGGGGGTGCTGGATGTAATGCTGTGAACAATATGATAGCTGCACATTTAGAAGGAGTCGAATTTGTAATTGCTAATACTGATGCACAATCTCTATCTCAATCTGCTTGTGATCGTAAAATCCAACTTGGAACGGAGGTCACAGAAGGTTTAGGGGCAGGTGCAAGTCCAGAAATTGGTCGTGCTGCAGCTGATGAGTCTATGGATACTGTTATGCAACAAGTAGATGGTACACATATGCTTTTTATTACTGCAGGAATGGGAGGAGGAACAGGTACGGGCGCTGCACCTGTAATAGCTCGTGCTGCACGCGAGAAAGGGATTTTAACTGTTGGTGTTGCTACCAGGCCATTTGAATTTGAAGGAAAAAGAAGGATGGAGATAGCTGAGAAGGGTATAGCTGATCTTTCAACTGCAGTAGATACACTTATTATAATCCCAAACCAAAACTTATTTAGAATAGCTAATGCAGAGACAACCTTTACTGAGGCATTTAAGTTGGCTGATGAGGTGTTATATTCAGGCGTGAGAGGAGTTACCGATTTAATGATGATGCCTGGTCTTATAAACCTGGATTTTGCTGATGTTAGAGCAGTAATGATGGAAATGGGTAATGCTATGATGGGAACGGGAGAATCAGAAGGAGAAGCAAGGGCAAGTAATGCAGCAGCAGCGGCAATTTCAAACCCCTTATTGGATGACGTTTCCTTAGCGGGAGCTCGTGGAGTATTAGTTAATATTACAGGTGGCCCTGATTTAAAACTTTATGAAGTAGATGAGATAGTTGATCATATACGTAAACAGGTAGATGACGATGTCAATTTAATTTTTGGAGCAACAAATAATGAATCTTCTTTAGACGGAAAAATAAGAGTTTCTGTTGTTGCAACGGGAATTAGTAGGTTGTCTGAAGTTGACAATGTCGAACAGTTAAATGTTAGAAAAAATGATAGGAGCTCAATAGTAAATGTTAAGAACGAAGTAAATTCTAATAATTTAGAAGCAGATGTGGCGATTTTAGGTAATACAACAAAATTAAAAAATAATAATCAAACTAATGAATTTATGATGCCTGAGCCTATAACCCCTGAAAAAGATAAATCTAACGTATCTACTAAAAAGGGAAACCCTTTTGAAGAAGCTGAAATGCTAAATGCTAGTGGTGCTGATGAACAAGGCTCTAAAGAAGATGCTACGGACTCTCTTCGCGGTAGCCTCTTATCCAGACTAGCTAGAGCAAGAGATAGAGCATCACTGTCTTTACTAAGAGAGACCAATGTAACCAATAAAGACAAAGATATTTCAACTGAAAAAGTCGATTTACCTGATTCTGTTAATGAAGATGAAGGCGTTTCTCTTGAACAATCAGATTTAACTAATTCTCAATATGAAGAGGAAAATATAAAAAATGAAAGTATTCAAAGTAAGTCACCTTTTATTGACGAAAAAAATATTCATACTGAATCTTCTATATTTAAAGAGGAAATAAAAAATATAATTGAGAACGAAAATAACTCTTTAAATGAACCAGAATTAGCAGGGCTATCTTCAGCAGAAGAAATAAGTGAAACTAGACAAGATGATGCCTTAGATATACCTGCCTTTTTGAGAAGACAAAGAGACTGAATTTATTTTTAACTCTCAAAATTAAAAAAATGTAATATTCGTAACAAAATGTTACTAGACCTATTATGTAAAAGCTAAGAGTATTAGTCCTGTAGTAAATGATCTAATTTCTTAAATAAGTTTTTTTATTAGGAGTGGCCTTGTATTACCAGAACACAGTAAAGACTTGTATCCCAGCATATGGAGTAGGATTGCATACAGGTAAGACAATTAACATGAAACTGATTCCTGCTGCGCCAGACACTGGAGTAGTTTTTGTTAGAAGTGATGTCCCTGGAAGACCCACAATTAAGGCAAATTGTGCAAATGTAGTCTTGTCTAGGTTATGTACACGTTTAGAGAATGGATCTGGTGTATCAGTGTCAACAGTTGAACATCTTATGGCGGCGTTATACGGAAATGGTATTGATAATGTAATAGTAGATATAGATGGTCCGGAAGTTCCAGTAATGGATGGTAGCTCAGCTGAATTTGAGTTCTTAATAAAATGTGCTGGAAAAGAAGTCCAAAAATCAGAAAGAAAAATTATCAAGGTTCTCAGTAAGTCAGAGATTATAGAAAATAATAGATCTATAAGTATATTACCAGGTGAAGGTTTTACTATAGATTATACTATGGTCTATGATAATCCAGTTATAGGAAAACAAAATTTTAAAATAAATATTACTCACGAAAATTTTAATGAAACTCTCAGTAAAGCTAGAACTTTCTGTCTTAAATCTGATGTTGCAAACATGCATAGAAACGGTTTAGCTTTAGGTGGGTCCTTAGATAATGCTGTAGTTGTTGATGGAGATACAATACTTAATGAAGGTGGGTTAAGATACCCAGATGAGTTTGTGCGACATAAGGTCCTAGACATTGTTGGTGATTTTGCCCTAATAGGTATGTCTATAAACTGTAAGGTGGTTGCTTACTGTTCTGGCCACGACCTTAATCATAAACTATTGGCTAAAATGTTGGCTGATAAAGACAGCTACGTTATAGAACCAGAAGCTATGGGTCAACCTTGGGTAGAGTCTGCTGTAGCTGTTTCAGCCTGATTTCGTGGTATTTATGTATGTTAATTTTAATCAAAATTTATAGAATTTGTAAGATAGTCAACTTAAGTTTTATATATACATTAAAGCTGGCTGTAATTCTATTTGCTTGTCTTATTTCAAGCCACGTTTTTTCTGATCAACATGAGTCAAGTTTAATTACAAAGGGAACAATAGAGTTTGCAGAAGGAGGAAAGTATGAAGGTGAACTACTAAATGGTCAGATGCACGGAAAAGGTATTTTATCTTTTAGCGAGGGGGGGAGTTATACAGGAGACTTTCTAGAAGGACAGATAGAAGGTTCCGGTCTGCTCATTTACAGAGATGGGAGTAGATATGAAGGAGAATTTACTAAAGGTAAACGAGAAGGAAAAGGAAAACTAACCTTTTCCGATGGAACAATATATGAAGGAACGTTTCAGAATGGAGAAAGGAATGGTAAAGGTATTCTATCCTATTCTGATGGAACCAAGTATGTTGGTATATTTAAAGATGGTGAGTTTCAAGGAAAAGGAAAGATTATATTTCCTGACGGGGGAGCATATGTTGGAGATTTTAATCTAGGAAAAATTACAGGGATGGGAAAGTTTAATTATTCAGATGGTAGCATATATGAGGGTGCTTTTAGTAATGATCAAAGACAAGGGCAAGGAAAGCTAATTTACCCAGATGGAAGCGAATATGTAGGTTCATTTAATAATGGTTTGCGTGAAGGTAAGGGAGTTTTTATTTTTTCTGATAAAACTAAGCTCGAAGCTGATTTTGTTAAAGGAGAACCAAAGGGTAAGGTTATAGTTACATATCCCGATGGTACCGTGGTAGAAGATAATTATTGATATTTTCTCTTCTAGGTTTTTTTCTCCTTAACAAATATAAAATACCTAAATAAAATTTTTTCCAAAGTATATATTGCTAGTCTTAGTTCTTGGCATATTAAGTTATT
>CAYMQD010000119.1:0-7130 GCA_964392475.1 uncultured Alphaproteobacteria bacterium | reverse complement strand
AAATAGTTCCAATAAGCTGATTAATTTGTATAACACCTGCTCCTAGTATTCCGGGGGCAAATAAGGATAAAAACAGTTTCATCCTCGTATTAAGTTTAGGTATTTGTAACTTAAACGAAAAATCAGAACGCCAAACCACCCAAGCCATAAATAATAAATGAGATACGCCTGACAATGGTACAGACCAGGTTAAATATAATATTGGCAAGTTATTATTATAAACAGCTAAAAGCATGGCAACTATCATAAAAATATTTAAAATAACAGGAACAAATGCCCAAGCAGCAAACTTTTCTATTGAATTTAATATTCCACCTAATAGTGCTGAAATAGAGATTGATACTATATAGGGAAACATTAACCGACTATATACAATTGTATCATTAAATTTAGTCAAATCACTTGTAAAACCAGGGGCAAGTAAGCTAACTATAAATTCCATATAAAATTCACCTAGTATTACTATTATACCAAGTGCTATCAGCAAAAAACTGGTAACCGTTCCCGCAAAGTTAAGAGCATATATTTTCCCTTTGCTCTCTATATATTTTGAAAACAGTGGTAAAAAGGCTGAATGAAAAGCCCCTTCTGCAAACAAACGGCGTAAAAGGTTAGGTATTCTAAAAGCTAAAATAAATACGTCTGCCGTAGGCGTTGCTCCAAGCAAAGCAGCAAATATTATATCTCTTATAAAACCTAATATTCTGCTAAATGCAGTTATTCCTGCAACTGTACTTACAGCTGAGATCAGTTTAGAATAATGCAATTTTTAAATCTCTTTTGAAAGAGCCTCAAGTAACACCTTATTTATATTATTAAGTTTATTATTGTCTATAATTTTCATTCCCGTTAAATCCTGTACATAAAAGACATCAACAGCTGACTCTCCATAAGTTGCTATACGTGCTGTAGAAATAGAAAGTCTAAGTTTTACTAATGCTTGTGCAATATTACATAAAAGACCTAAACGATCTCTTGCATTTATTTCTAGCACTGTATGTGTTCTACTAGCTTTATTATCAATCAAAACTCTAGGTTCCACTGTAAACACACCTGTTCTTTTTGTCTCATTTTTCGATAATTTACTTAATAACCTCAAAGGATCTTGTTCTTCAAGAATAATTTTCTCTAGATTCTTTTTTATTAGATTACGTTTTTGAGGGTCTAATATAGGCTTCAGGTTTTTTGTCTGTACATAAAAAGTATCTATTGCCATACCATCACGTGTCATAGCGATTCTAGCGTCTACTATATTTCCTCCAGATAGGGCTATAGCTCCAGCGGCTCTAGCAAATAATCCATGATGGTCAGGAAAATAAATGGTAACTACAGTTGCCCCTTTTACAGGATCAGATTTTACATTAACTACAGATTTCTTTTGTTCAGAATCTGCTGTTAAGATGAGTTGGGCATGATGTATATGTGTTATTCTTTCTAAAGTGTTCCAGTAATAAGGATAAAATCTTTGAGAGTATTTCTTTAAAAGATGATCTGACCAATTATTTAAATCCTTGAAGGTATTTTTATATAATTTATCCTCTTTTGAGCCATGTAGATCATCTAAAGAACCTCCCGACATGACATGGAGGGAAAATCTAAACAACTGTTCTAATAAACCACCCTTCCAATCATTCCAAACGTTCGGCCCCACTGCTCTTATATCAACAATAGTTAGCAGATACAAAAGTTTTAGTCTTTCTGGAGACTTAATAATTTCCACCAGATCAAGTATAGTTTTAATATCATTTATATCGCGTTTAAATGAAACATGGCTTAGAAGTAAATGATGCTTTACTAACCAACTTAACGTATCTATCTCAGCGGCATCAAATGAGAACCTCTCACCTAATTTTATAGCAACTTGTGACCCCAATAAGGAATGATCTCCTCCTCTCCCTTTAGCTATGTCATGAATAAATACAGCAGTATATAGCACCTTACGAGAAACTATTTCTTTTATTAATTTTGTTGCCAAAAGCAAAGAATCTTTAAATTTTCCCTGCTCCAATAGACTAAGCTGTTCTACTGCAAATATAGAATGTTCGTCTACCGTATAGACATGATACATATCGTGTTGCATTTGAGCCACTATTTTTCCAAAGTCTGGAATAAATCTGCCTAAAACGCCTGATTCATTCATACTTCTTAGAGCTTTGGACGGATATTTCTTAGACGTCAAAATATTTAGAAATTTAGCATTTGCTTCTCTATTTTCCCTTATCATATCTAGTGTGTTTAGATTTACTCTAAATTTTCGTAATAAATCTGGATGAATCTCTTTTCCTAAATCTGCTACAGCTTCAAACATTTCTATTACTGCTGTCCCATCTGAAGATAATTCATCATAGGAATCATTTGAAATAAAATCTATTTGGGTATCATGAAAATGATTTTTAACATTATTATATTTAGATTTAATATGGTTTATTTGGCGAGTTTTTAGGTCGGCCACTATAATTCGCGTAAGATCCCCCACATCCTTAGCAATCAAGAAATAATGTTTCATAAATCTCTCTACAGGTCTTGAATGATTTCTCGAGACATATCCCATGAGCTCAGCACAGCTCCCTTGAATGTCAAAAGTTAATCTATCTTCAGCTCTCCCTGTTAGAATATGCATATGACATCTAAGTCTTAATAGAAATGATAGAGCTCTCTTAAAAATCCTAGCCTCTGCTTCTCTCAAAACAGCTTTTTCTACTAGTGATTTAAGGGTTTTTGCTCCATATAAATACTTTGATATCCAAAATAAAGTATGCAAGTCTCTTAACCCACCAATACTTTCCTTAATGTTAGGTTCAACTAAATAACGGGAATCTCCCATACGTTCATGTCTCGTGTCCCTTTCTATTAACTTTGATTCAAAAAACTTATTACCATTTTTTAAAACTACTTTGTCATAATACTTTTTCTGCATTTTTATAAATAAGTCATGATCACCTACTATAAACCTCATATCAAGCATTGCCGAAGCAAGCACAGGATCTTTTTGAGAATCTTTTATAGAATTCTCTAAATTTCTTAAAGCGTGCCCCACTTTAAACCCCATGTCCCATAACATATATAGTAAAAACTCGATTACTTTTTTTACTCTTTCTGTTACTTGGCTCGAAACTACTATCATAAGATCAATATCTGAACTGGGTGCTAATTCAAGCCTACCATACCCCCCCAAAGCCACCAACGCTAGTGGTTCATCTTTATTGTTCTTTTCAATAAAATAGAGGTTATTACTAGCTATTTCATAAAGAGTCATTATTAGTTGATCTACTAATCTTGCCCTACTAATAGTATAACTTACACCATCCATATTTTTTTTAAATTTAACGGCTATTTCTCTTTCACCAATTAATTTGTTTTCCTTAAAGAGATCTAGTAACTTAGGGCGAAAATCATTTTCTTTATTATTAATCAATATTTTATTTACTGATTTTACTAATTCTCTTCTATTTATAACTGGTCTAAATTCGGAATATGTTTGAATATCATTATGCATTCTAGTTAGATTCTTTTTTTATTTTTTCTACTAAAATATACAAAAAGTTTAAAGCATCTCTAGCTGTCATATTATCAGGGTCACATTGTTCTATAGACTCTATTATTTCATTATACTTTTCTGGCAATTTCACAATGCTATTTAATTGCTCAATTTCTTTTTCAAAATTAGGATCAAATAAACTTAACTCACCTTTGGAAGCATTTTCGTTTTCTAAACGTGCTAGCATCGTTTTTGCCCTTTGCGTAACGATTTCTGGCAATCCTGCAAGTTTGGCCACGTGTATACCATATGAACTATCTGCTGTACCCTCTATAACTTCATGAAGAAAAATTAATTCTTCTTTCCACCTTTTAACTTTAAGTGTTCTTAAACTTATTCTACTAAAATTTTTTTCTAACTCGGTTAATTCATGATAGTGGGTTGCAAATAAAGTTCTACAGCTTTTTGACTCATGAAGATATTCTGCTACTGACCATGCTATTGCTAAACCATCTAACGTTGCTGTTCCTCTACCTATCTCATCCAGTATTACTAATGAATTTTTACTAGCTTGATTAAGTATCGATGCTGTTTCTATCATTTCTACCATAAATGTAGATCTGCCTCTGGCGATATCATCTGCCGCGCCAATTCTACTAAACAATTTATCAACTATTCCAATTTTTGCATACTGTGCAGGTACATATCCACCTGCTTGGGCCATTATTACAATCAAAGCATTCTGTCTTAAAAAAGTTGATTTTCCCGCCATATTAGGACCAGTAATTAACCATATGCTCGCCTGTTTCTCATTTCCAATTTTACAATCATTTGTAACAAACTCATTAGAAAGTGACTGTTCTATTACAGGGTGGCGGCCGGATTTTATATCAAAGTCATAACTATCCATTATCTCGGGTTTTATTGCAAAGTTACTACTTGCATATGTAGCCCAACTAGAAAACACATCTATTCTTGCTAAACATTTAGATGTATCATATATGATACTAGAACAAGCTAAAACTCTTTTGGATAAATCATTAAAAATTTCTAATTCTAATCCTATTGCTCTTTCCCTTGCATTTGAAATTTTAGCCGCTAAATCGATAAGATCCGCCGTGGAATACCTAATTGCGTTGGAAAGAGTCTGACGATGGATATACCCTTCAAGGCAATCTCTGTTCTTTAGATTTTCTGCAGCATTAGCAGTAACTTCTATAAAATACCCCCATATATTATTATATTTTATTTTTAAGGAACTAATTCCCGTCTTCTTTCGTTCGAGTGTTTCCATATCCCTTATTTTGATATGACCTTTATCTCTAATTTCACGAAGTTCATCTAGACTCTTATCATATTTTTCTCTTACAAAATTCCCGTCTTTTACATTAATAGGTAATTGATCTGACAATGCTATTTCAAGAGTATTAAATAATTCTTTATCTATACTAAGGCCTGCCAATAGACTTTGAATTATTTTTATATTTTGACAAGAACTAGAACTCAATAAAGTTTGCACCTCTTGAGACTGACGAAGCCCTTTTCTAATTATTTCTAAGTCCCTTGGCCCTGCTCTACCTACCCCTACCCTAGATAAAGATCTTGCATGGTCAGGAGTAATATAAAGTTCTTTTTTAATATTATCCAGTAAATGCTGATCTTTCATAAATGCTGATATAACTTCATGTCTTTTTCTAATTTCTTTACAAGATGTCAATGGTGCATTTAGATCTAAAGCTAACGCTCTCGCACCAGCAGATGTCAATGTCTTATCTACGGCATCAATTAAACTACCCCTTCTTTCTCCAGATAGAGATAATAATATTTCGAGGTTTCTTCTTGTAGCAACATCTATAGCCATGACATTACTAGATTCTAATTTATTAGGTCTAGTAAGCGGAGGAATATGTCCACTTTGAGTTTCTGATATATAGTTCAGTAAAACACCACATGCTATAACTTCCAAATCGCTAAAATTTCCAAATCCATCTATTGTTGCTACTCCATAGTATGCCCTCAAAGTTTCTTCCGACATCTCCAATGAAAATTTTGAACTGGAAAGATATGTAAGATATGAAGAAAAATCATTTATAATATTTAAAAAAAAACTTTCTTCCTTTGCCAAATCAGGGGCTAATATTTCTGCTGGCTCTAACCTCGCAACTAATGCTTTTATATCATATACTCCGTTTAATTTTTCAACACTTATTTCGCCAGTAGAAATATCAACCCAAGCAGCACCCACGGCTCCTTTACGCCAACCCAAGGATAAAAGAAAATTATTTTTTTTTGCCTCTAAAAGGCTTTCATCTGTAATAGTGCCGGCAGTTACAATTCTAGTAATTTCTCTCTTTACTACTGATTTTGGGCCCCTTTTTTTTGCTTCTGATGGAGACTCAATTTGTTCACAAACTGCGACTTTATATCCTGCTCGAGTTAATCTTGATAAATACATATCGCTAGCATGAAAAGGAACACCGCACATAGGTATATCTAATCCATCTTGTTTTCCTCTTCTCGTAAGAACTACATCCATTACCGGAGCTGCTATTTTTGCGTCGTCAAAAAAAAGTTCATAAAAATCACCCATACGAAAAAAAAGCAAGCAATCAGTTGTCTTTTTTTTTATATCAAGATACTGAGCCATCATAGGCGTTAAATTATGGTAAAACTTTTCTGTCATGTTAAATTCTAGTATATACGCCCTATTCTAGCTTTAACCATGTTTTAGTAATAAATTTTTCTATAATGTATTCTAAAGCTTTGACCTAACAATTTATAAAGCTTATAATATTAATGATTTTATTATTTAACATTTTATATTGTCTATAAATTAAATGCCTAAATCTACATCGCCATACTCTGTATCACCTGAAGAAGCTCTTGAGTTTCATAGAAAAGGTAAACCGGGTAAACTTGAGATATGCCCTACAAAACTTCTTACATCAGCGAGAGAACTTTCACTAGCTTATTCTCCAGGTGTAGCTGTACCATGCTTAAAAATAGAACAAGATTCTGCAGCAGCCTATGAATATACTTCAAAAGGAAATATGGTTGCTGTTATTTCAAATGGTAGCGCTGTTCTTGGTTTAGGTAATTTAGGTGCATTAGCATCTAAACCAGTGATGGAAGGTAAAGCTGTTTTATTTAAAAGGTTCGCAGATATAGACGGTATAGATATTGAAGTAGACACGCAAGAAGTAGATGAATTTGTTAATTGTGTTAAGTACTTAGGAAAAACCTGGGGTGGAATAAATCTAGAAGATATAAAGGCTCCAGAATGTTTTATAATAGAACAACAGCTCACTGAATTATTGGATATACCCGTGTTTCATGATGATCAACATGGAACTGCAATAATAGCCGCAGCGGGGTTAATTAATGCACTGGATCTTACTAATAGAAACATAAAAAATTTTAGAATGGTTATAAACGGAGCTGGTGCAGCAGGTATTGCCTGTGTAGAGCTGATAAAAGCAATGGGAATGCCCAGCGAAAACGCTACTCTATGTGATACAAGGGGTGTGATATATTCGGGTAGAAATCATTTAAACCAGTGGAAAGCAGGACATGCGGTTGCAACTACAAATAGAACACTAGAAGAATCATTAAAATGTGCAGATGTAGCATTTGGCTTGTCAGTAAAAGGTGC
>CAYMQD010000118.1:0-5415 GCA_964392475.1 uncultured Alphaproteobacteria bacterium | reverse complement strand
TGCTGTTTATAAAGTTTTTCAAGATGGATATCCATATCGCCTTCTTCAGCTACTAAACATACTGGACTTTCTGTCAACCTATCCGATATTCTCACGTCTTTTACTTTATTTTCTAAGGCTTTTTTAAAGTTATCTACTACTAGTAATATATCTTTATTACCATGGGATTCTTTTTTATCATTAGAAGTAGTATCTTTACTGTCTTTTGTAGTTTTTATATCATCTAAATCAATTTTTCCTCTAGTTGCAGATTGGAAAGATTTTTCTTTATAAGCGCCTACTCCTGGTATCCAAAATTCATCTACTGGGTCTATCATATACAAAACTTCAATATTTTTAGATTTAAATCCTTCTAATTGGGGGCTTTGAGATATTTGATCTATACTAGGTCCAGATATATAAAAGATCTTTTCCTGACCTTTTTGCATGCGTTCTATATATTCGCTTAATGAAGTCCATTCAGAACTATATGAGCTTCGAAATCTAGTTAAATCTAATATTTGGTCCTTGTTTTGAAAATCTTCATGGATACCTTCTTTTAGAATCATTCCAAACTCTTGCCAGAATTTTTCATAATTATCTTTATCTTTTTGAGAGCTTTTTTGTAATTCACTTAAAATTCTTTTCACTAATGCTTTTTTAATTTTTAATATTGCTGCATTATGTTGAAGCATCTCTCTGCTTACGTTTAGGTCTATATCTTCAGAATCAACTATACCCTTAATAAACCTCAAATAAGGAGGTATTAATTCTTCACAGTCATCTGTTATATAAACTCTTTTAATGTATAATTTAATATTAGACTTTCTTTCTGCATGGAAAATGTCAAATGGTCTTGTAGATGGTATATATAAAAGATTAGTGTAGCTTAATATTCCTTCAGCTTTATTATGTAAAATCATCCATGGTTCATCAAATGCCATTCCTACATGATGATAAAATTCTTTATATTGATCTTTTGTTATATCCTTTTTATTTCTTACCCATAAAGCTGAAGCACTATTTATAGTTCGATCATCCTCTGATTTTTTTGATGATTTTAAAATGACCGGGTGAGCTATATGATCAGAGTATTTTTTTATTATATTTTCAATTCTTACTGGATCTAAATATTCTTTTTCACTTTTTTTTATATAAAGTATTACGTCTGTTCCGCAATTTTCTTTATTACCACTAGTTATTTCAAATTCACCTTTTCCATCGGAACTCCATATCCATGAATCATTATCTCCTGCTTTCTTAGTTAAAACCTCGACTTTTTCAGATACCATAAAAGCTGAATAAAAGCCTACTCCAAATTGCCCAATTAAAGAAGTCAGCGTATTTTTGTCATTTTTTGGATTATTTTTAATATCCTCAAGAAATGCTTTAGTACCAGAACGAGCTATAGTACCTAGTGAGTCCATTAAGTCATCTTTATTCATACCTATACCGTTATCACTTATAATTAAAGACCCTTCTTTAGAGTTAATATATAACTCAATTTTAAAATCAGATTCTGTTTTAAGTAAATTGGCATTTGATATAGATTCATATCTTAATTTATCACATGCATCTGAGGCATTGGATATAAGTTCTCTAAGAAATACTTCTTTCTGGCTATAGAGTGAGTGTGCAACTATATCTAAAATATTTCCTACTTCTGCTTGAAATGTGTGTTTTTCTGAGTTCATACTTATTTAGACCCTGTAGTTAAAATTACTATTAATACTGATATATGGTTTTTGTATTGCAACTTACAAGTTAAATACTAGTATTTTTTTTGTTAGAATTTTAATTATTGATATTATTATTAATTTATTTTCTGTATAGTTTGTAACTATTTTTTATCCATTAAATATTAGAATAATGAAAATTATAAAAATAGAAACAATTAGACTTAAAAAATTACCTAACTTACTTTGGGTAAAATTATACACAGATGAAGGAATTGTAGGCTTAGGTGAAACCTTTTATGGCGTAGGCGCTGTAGAAAAACATATTCATGAAATTATAGCTCCTTATTTATTAGGAAAAGAATCTACATTAATTGAAATGCATTATCCTAACTTCATTGGTTATTTGGGATTTAGTGGTACTTCTTCAGAAATGCGTGCTCGTTCTGCTGTTGATATAGCTCTTTGGGATTTATGGGGAAAATTTATTAAGCAACCCATATATAAGATTCTTGGAGGGAAGGTAAGAGATAAAATTAGAGTGTATAATACTTGTGCGGGAAGTGATTATATAAAAAATCAACCTACACAATCTACAAAAAATTTTGGTCTTAATAAAACTGGAATTTATGAGGATTTGGATAGCTTTTTAAATCAAGCTGATGAGCTAGCACACTCTTTGTTAGAAATGAATATATCAGCCATGAAAATTTGGCCATTTGATTATGCTGCCGAAAAATCATTTGGACATTACATTTCAAATGATGATTTAACCAAAGCATTGGAGCCATTCCAAAAGATTAGAAAAAGTTTGGGCGATAAGGTAGATATTATGGCTGAGTTGCATTCTATGTGGAATAGACCAGAAGCAGTAAAAATTTGCAGAGCCTTAGAAGATTTTCATCCACTTTGGATAGAAGACCCAGTCAAAATGGATCACTTATCAAGTCTTAAGAAGGTTTCTAACTCAACTATTAGCCCTATTGCAGCGGGTGAAACTTTAGGAGGGAGTGCAGATTATAGGCTACTTATTGAGATGGATTGTTTGTCTCTTATTATCTTAGATGTTTCTTGGGGTGGGGGTGTTTCAGAAGCTCGCAGAGTAGCTAATATGGCAGATTCTTGGCATGTGCCAGTTGCCTTTCATGATTGCACGGGGCCTGTAGCATTAACTGCTAATGTTCATCTTGCTCTTTCAACAAAGAATTGTTATATCCAAGAAATAGTTAGGGCTTTTTATTATGGCTGGTATACTGAATTAGTAGATTGTCTGCCTCCTTTAAAAAATGGATTCATAGAAGCACCTGAAGGGTTTGGTCTCGGTATTTCTCTAATTAATGACGTCACAAAAAGGAAAGATTGTACTTTAATGGAGAGTAAAATTTAATTTTTAGAATATATTTGAAGTAATTAACCAATATAGGAAAGTAAATGAAAAAAAACATCGATATTGAGGAAGCTATAATTAGTAGGCGTTCAGTAAGGGCATACCTAAAAAAGGAAGTAACTAAAGAAACAATAAAAAATATATTATTAACGTCTAGGCGAGCACCAAGTGGCACTAATATTCAACCTTGGAATGTTCACGTGCTTTTAGGATCTAAGTTAGAAAAAGTTTGTAAAGCTGCACAAAATGCTTTTCTAAATGAAAAAGAAAAACATAAAAATGATAGACTTCATTATATGGAAGTGTTTAGAGAACCATATATTAGCCGAAGAAGAAAAGTCGGTTGGGATTTATATTCTATATTAGGTATTAAAAAAGGTGATTATGATAAAACTAAAAATTTTCACTCTCAAAACTTTAATTTTTTTGGCGCACCTGTTGGTCTGATTTTTACAATAGAAAAAGATTTGGGATGGATGAGTTGGTTAGATTATGGAATGTTTATTCAAAACATTTGTTTGGCTTCTAGGAATTATGACTTACATACATGCCCTCAAGCTTCCTGGGGTCAAATGAATGAAATTTTAGTATCTCTAATTGATATCCCTGATAATCATATTGTACATTGTGGTATGAGTTTAGGTTTTGAAGACCAAAAAGCAGAAGTAAATAAGCTTTATACTGAAAGAGAACCATTAGAAAAATTTGTGAATTTTTATAATTGATTTTAAGAAAGGCTGGCAATGAATTATAAAATAAATTTTATAAATAAGATTTTTAATTTTTATAAAACTTTAAGGTTATTTTTATCCTTTTCTTTTATATTTATATCAGGAGCATCTAATTCAGAAGATTTAATTACAAAAATCAGTGTTTATATAGATAATGGAGAATACCTAAAAGCTACAGAACAAGCCCTTTCTTTAAAAAGTTCTGTAGGATACTTTTTAGCTGCAGATTCTTTACTTATATATGGGTTTTGCAACGCACCTATTAAGGAACAAACGAAAATTTATCAAGATGCTTGGAACGCCGCACAACTAGGTTTCGATTTACTTATAAACCAAAATGAAAAAGATAAAAATGTAATTTCACACGCTCATATACTACTGGCAAATACTATGGGAAGATATTCACAATCTATAGGTGTTGTGAAAGCTTTAAGAGAAGGTTTTGCAGGTAGGATTGAAAAAGAGTTAGATATGGCCTTAAATTATGATCCAGAAAATTATCGTGCCCATCTTTCAAAAGGAAGTTGGCACGCAGAGATTGTAAAAGCTGCAGGTTTTATGGCAGGCCCTTTATATGGAGCTAATTCAGAATCTGCTAGGGAACATTATTTAAAAGCAATAAAGTATGCACCCGATAGAAACCCAAGTATATTATATGAAAGTGCAAGAGGGCTTTCTTTAATAGATGAGAAAGGTGATATAGAGTTAATGCGTAACCTTCTAGAGGAATCAGTTAACTTTGTTCCAAAGACCCAAATGCATAAGTGTTATATTAAGCTTTCGAAAGCTCTTAATAAAGAATTACGCGATTAATAGTAACTACAGACAAATTTATCAGCAAGCTTTTCAGCTTTAAGAATTTCTTCTTCGGTCATGTCTTCTTTAAGAACTTCCATAAAATGTGAAGCTATTGATTGTTCTGAAAGCATGAACCACTTATAGGCTTCTACAAAGTCTAATTTTACGCCATTACCATGTACATATTGTTTTCCGAGATGGACTTGCGCTATTGGGTGTCCTCTGTTAGCTATTTTTAAATAAATTTCTGTGGTTTTTTCCCAGTTAGCTGACATCGTATATCTAAGAGCTTTTGAATATTCTATATTCGTATCTAAAGCCAAATGGTCATTAGCTAAATAGGTTCTTTTGGGATCATGCTCATACTGTATTACTTCTCCAGCTTTTTTTGCCCTATCGTACATATCATCAGTAATTGAGTAAGCCAGATTCAAGGGGATTACAAGAATAAAAAAAAGTATACGTAATACAATAAAAAATAGATACATCTACAAATCCCCTTAACTAAAAAATAAGCAAATATTATATGTTTGTATGTTTATTTTCAAGGAGATTTAATCAGGTATTAATTATTTAGTTTATAATTAATATTTATATTAAATGTTTTTTCTTTTAAATTTTGTTCTGGTATTGGTTCGAATGGGGAAGCATCTATTACAGCTTTTATTGCTGCTTTTACTAGTATATTCGGCAATTCATTTTTATTAACAATTGTAACTTCTTTTATATTTCCATTTGAAAATATTACTATTCTTACAAAAGCTATTCCTTCTTTTTTTCTAATTATTGCCTTTGAGGGATAACTATTAAGGGCTGTAGTTACTATATTTTTATACAAATTCTC
>CAYMQD010000117.1:0-2927 GCA_964392475.1 uncultured Alphaproteobacteria bacterium | reverse complement strand
GATTTTTAAATAGATTTGTTAAAGTTTCGTTAACAGCAGTTCGACTATAACCACTTACTATAACTGAAGGCCCTGTATAAAAAGTATCTGAAGGAGGAAAACCAAGTGTTATAGATACGCTTATAATGTCTTTGCTTGCATTTTCATGGTTAACTAAATCATTATAAAGTGTCTTTAGCGGATCATGCAATGTAGACTGATGTATTAAAGGTATTAAAAAATTAGTTATTTTCATTACTTGGATATTATTAGACCGATATTTATTTAGTATTAATTTATGTAAATATTTAAAACATCTTCTACCAGTTTCTGCCATATCTATATGCGGGTATGTTCTATAAGAGACTAACACATCAGAGGAACTTATCATTAAAGGTGTAACATTAGCATGTAAATCTATACTAGCTAATAGTGGAATCTTAGAACCAATTAGTAGCCGTATCCTTTCAAGGATATTTCAATCTGCGTCAGTAATATGTTCTGCAACCATAGCACCATGAAGGTCTATAAAAACACCATCCAAAGGAAAATTAATTTTTAAAGTGTTAATAATTTCATTTGTAATCTTATCAAAGGTAAGTTTTTCAACATACCCTGAGGGAGAAGCAGAACACCTTAAGATAGGAATAATTTCAACGTTATACTTTTTAGATTCTAATAAAAATCCGGAAATTGCTAAATTTTGATTTTTAAATATTGAAATAAGTTTTTCGCCTCGACTTATACTTGGCCAACTGTCAGACATTTCAAATTCTTTATATTGTGTTTTTTTCTTTACGAATGTATTTGTTTCATGAATAAATCCTGCTACTGCTATTCGCATCAGTATTCAGACCTAATTACAATCTTAACTTTTTGTCCTTTTATTAACTCATCGTCTGATCTCATACCATTTAATAGGCGAAAATATTCTTCAGCTTTTTCCTCTATATCCATACGGTTAGCTATATCTGTAACTTTTATACCCTCTCCCACATTTACAATTTTTATTCTTAAAGGTTTATGAGTATTTTTCTCATCATCTGAAATGCGTTGAAAACTATAAATAGTATCATTAAAACTTTTTACTAGATCTTTACTAATATCACTAGGATACAAAAAATAAAATCTAAAATAATAATCTTTTTTCCAAGCATATATTACCACTCTAGCAGATAAATTTTTACCCTGATAGTTTTGGTTACCGATATATGCTGTCGCCGCTTCTATTGTATTTGCTTCTATTTTTTCTAGCTTCTTATATTCTGAATAATTATTTCTTATATAATTTGTAGGAGTAGTACTTTGTTTAATTTCTATTCCATCAAAAATTAAATATGAACTATCATTAGTAGCAACAACACTTTTAGGATTATTTTGTACAGCAAAATCTCTAGGGATTGTAAATTTTAAACCTATATCCAAATGTATAAAATTATTATTATAAAAATATCCATTCTTAGAATCATTACCATATAAAATACCGTCTATCTTTTTAAAATAAACAGACCTTCCTTCAACTGGATTACTAACATTTAAAGCACCTGCTTCTTCCATTGCCCTTTGAACTCTATCTGGTGTACGTGGGTGAGTGGATAATAACTCAGGAATCTGTCCTCTACCTTCTTTTAAGTTTCCCAACTTACTCTCTCTACCTAAACTAGATAAAAATCTTGCTGCAGCAGCAGGTTCAAAACCTGCTTTAGAGCAATATCTCAAACCAAGCATATCAGCCTCATATTCATCAGAACGAGAATATGCCCTTAAAGCAAGATCTGCTCCTATTCCAATTACCTGCTTAACACCAGGAGTTCCAACTACTTGCCCTAAAATATCTAAACCTAAACCAGCTATAGTAGCCTTAGCATGTCTTTGAGCAGAATGTCTCGCAGTAACATGTCCTATTTCGTGACCCAATACGCTAGCAAGCTCAGCTTCACTATTTGCTAGTGCTAATAGACCTCTAGTTATATATACATATCCACCTGGTAAGGCAAACGCGTTTACAACAGGACTATCAAGTATCGTAAAAGTCCATTCTATATTAGGCATCGCTGAAGTAGATTTAAGATAATTACCTATACTAGAAACATAATTTGATAGCTCCTTATCATCATACTCACCACCAAATTGTTCTACTATAATTGGGTGTTGAGATGAGCCTACTTCTTTTTCTTCAGATGGAGACATTAGGATAAATTGTTTATTTCCTGTTGCCATATTAGACTGACATGCAGACAAGACTGATAAAAAAGAAATAATTACTAAAGATTTAAAAAAAATTATTTTCATATTTTTCTTCTAAGAATTTTTTATGTAGATTTGCTTATAAACAAAATATTATGAATCTGCGTAACACTGTTTCTCTGATTTTGCTCCTGGATGTGTGACTGCACCTTTTAGGGCAGAACCTACCAATTGTGAATATTTCCAAATTTCACCTGAACCATATTCATGTTCTCTAGGCTTCCAATTTTTTCTTCTTTCCTTTAATTGTTTATCACTTAGATTTACACTTAATTCACCTTTTTTAGAATCAATTGTTATTATATCACCATTTTTGAGTAATCCAATTACTCCGCCAACAGCTGCCTCTGGACCCACATGCCCAACACAAAAACCTCTTGTTGCACCAGAAAACCTTCCATCTGTAATTAGTGCTACTTTTTCTCCCATACCTTGACCATAAATAGCTGCAGTTGTCGCTAACATTTCTCTCATACCTGGTCCTCCTTTAGGACCTTCATAGCGAATAACAAAAACATCGCCTTCTTTATAATTTTTCTTCCTCACTGCTGTGTATGCTTCTTCTTCACAATCAAATTAAATTGCTGGTCCTACATGCCTATGCTTATTCATTCCTTCTACTTATACTATAGCACCTTATACTGCTAAATTTCCTTTTAAACATACTACTCCTCCAGTAGCTGTAATTGAATTTTCTACTT
>CAYMQD010000116.1:0-6906 GCA_964392475.1 uncultured Alphaproteobacteria bacterium | reverse complement strand
ATCTCAAACTAAGGCCTTTTCCAACTTGCAATAAAAGTGTATTAGCTACTCGTGGCTTTTCATTTTTCAGGGCATTAAAGTTTTTTTCTGACAACATTAAACAAAATGTCTCTTCGAGAGCTTTAACATCTGCAAAATGATTTGCACCATCCATTATAGCTTGTTCGCCAACAAACGAGCCATCTTTTATTTCATAAAGCTTTTTAATCTTACCATTATTATCTTCTTTATAGCAGCCCAACCTACCAGAACAAACAAAAAACAGCCTGGGAGTCCTACGCGACATTTCAAACAAAACATCTTGAGGGCCGAAAAAAACAGGTTGAACATAAGTCAAAAATTCTTCCGTATAAGTTGCAGGCATATCTCTCGCCCACACTGCATGATCTTGGTATTGCTCCCAAAGTGGTCCAATTTCAGGCATATTACTGAGCTTTTGTCCAACTTGTTCGTGCTTTCTAACTGTACGAACAGTTTTATTATCTTCTAAAATTTGTTGTAAGTCTTCCGAATCTCTAAAGTTATCTGGCTCCGAAGGCTCTTTATTAACCTCGCTCTGTTTCTCTAACTTATTTGCTCCACCATCCTTTGAGTCAGAATCGAAGTTTTTAAAAATATCTTCCACCTCTTGCATTATGCCACCGCCACTTGTATCGGCTTCAGCAGAATGAATTTCATCTTTAACTTTTAAAATTTTCTTTTTTAGATCTTCTATATTAGTCATTTACTAATCTTACGTCTTAAATTAATGATAATAATGATAATACGTGTATAGTATATATATATAACTAATTATATTTATTTGCAAACAGAGCGTTTTAATATGAACAAAAAAAATATTTTAGTTATAGGCTCATCTGGATTTATAGGAAAGTGGTTAGTTGCTAGTTTATTAGAGTCAAATATGAATACTTTTTCTTTTTCACCAGAGAAACTAAATATAAAAAACAAAATTTTATACAATAGACTAGTTCATATACAAGGAGATATTAATAATATAAAAAGCCTTACTAAGGCTTTTGAAATTGCAAAACCTAGTATCGTAGTAAGTCTAGCTGCCTATGGTGGCAAAGGTGAAGGTTTACTGAAGGCTGCAGAACAGGATCCTATAAAAGCCTTGGATGTTAATGTAATAGGTTTTTATAATCTGTTAAATATCTCTTCACAATTCAAAATTAAGCGGCTTATTTGGTCTAGTTCTACAGTCGTATATGGAAAAGTAGAGAACTATAAAGAAAAAATTGTCACTGAATTATCCGTCCGGACACCAAACACAACTTATGGTCTTACAAAAATACTTGCTGAAGATATAGCATACTGGTTTAACTACAATCATAAACTAAATATTACTGGCTTACGATTACCTTTAGTAGTTGGTCCTGGTTTGGACTATAAAGGAGTAGCAGCCAGCATTTCTGAATTAGCCAAAGCATCAGCTAATAATAAAAGTTTTACTGGTGACATGCCTAGTGGTGCTATTGATATAACTTACGTGAAAGACGTAGCAAATATATTCTTACAATTAATCAAAACTAATAAAAAATTAAAACTAATATATAATATTCCAACCATACGCACCTCTTCAAAATTATTAGTTAAATATTTCAAAAAACACATTGTAGGTAAAACTATTTCAAATATTAAACTAAAAGAATCAACAGTATATCCTTTAATGTCAGATAAAACTCTCAAAGATGACATGAAAGTTTTCTTGGAATATGACTTATCAAATTTAATATCAGATTGGATAAACGAACTAAGGAAAGTCAAAAATGAACCAAAAAATAATTAAAAAGCTTAAAAAAATAGTTAAAAAAAATAAAATTTCTATAATGCCATGTTGTTATGATGCTCTTTCAGCAAAATTAATAGAAAAGGCTGGGTTTGAGTTGAGCTTCATGAGTGGTTTTGCAGTTTCCGCTTCTAAAATAGGTATGCCAGATACAGGGCTAATTTCTTATGGAGAAATGGTAGACCAAGGAAGACAGATATGTTCAGCGGTAAATATTCCAATCATTGGAGATGGGGATACAGGATATGGAAATGAAATGAATGTAAAACGTACAGTAAAAGGGTATGGAGATGCCGGCTTTGCATCAATTATGATAGAAGATCAATTAAGCCCTAAACAATGTGGTCATACAAAAGGAAAAACCGTTGTTGCGGTAGATGAGGCCTGCAGTAGAATTAAGGCGGCTATAGATGCTAGAAGTTCTGCAAATGACATCCTCATCATGGCTAGAACAGATGCACGCTATAAACATGGAATTGATGAAGCTATAGAAAGAGCGCTGCTTTTTGAAGAATTAGGTGCAGATATTATATTTATTGAGGCCCCAGAAACTAAAGAAGAGATGGTAAAAATATGCAACAAAATTACGAAACCTAAGGTAATAAATTTAGTCGAAGGAGGCAGCACTCCAATGCTTACTCCCACTGAATTAGAATCTATAGGTTTTAATATCATTGCATACCCTCTGACTCTATTATCGTCTTCAATAAAATCTATGCAAAATTCGTTGAACTCCATAAAAGAGGGTATACATCCGTTTAAAGACATTTTACCTTTTGAAGAGCTACAATCAACTCTTGGATTTGATGAATATTTTAAAGAAGAAAAGCTATATAAGTTACAAAAATATATTTAATAGTTGGTTAAATGTGATTTGGTAATTTTTTAGAATGCATCTTCCCAGTCACCTTGTGTCGCTGCCCTAGAATACTCAGTAGCGCGATTTTCAAAGAAATTTGTGTGCTCAATAGCGTTTAGCATTTCATCCATCCATGATAAATTGTTTTGACCTATATCATAAATTGGTTGTAATCCCAATTGTGTTAACCGTCTGTCAGCTATATATCTAATATACGTTTTAACTTCACTTGCAGTAAGACCTTCCACACCACCCATCTCAAAAGCACGATCAATAAATGCATCCTCATGCCCAACTACTGTATTACAAGCTACATACAACTCTCTGTTCAACTGGTCATCTACTACTTCAGGATTTTCCTCTATAAAGGTTCTATATAATCTAATTATAGATTCAGTATGTAGGCTTTCATCACGTGCTGACCATGTAACTATTTGCCCCATACCTTTCATTTTGTTATATCTCGGAAAATTCAATAATATAGCAAAACTTGCAAACAGTTGTAATCCTTCTGTAAAGGCACCAAACATAGCAAGTGTTAAAGCTATATCTCTCTTTGAGTTAATATTAAAACTTTGCATATAGTCATACTTATCCCTCATTTCTTTGATATCCAGAAAAGCTTGGTATTCTAATTCAGGCATACCTATAGTATCAAGCAGGTGGGAATATGCAGCAATATGAATTGTCTCCATATTAGAAAATGCGGCTAACATCATCTGTACTTCTGTAGGCTGAAATACTCTTGAATAATGCTTCATGTAACAATTGTTTACCTCTACATCAGCTTGAGTAAAAAATCTAAAAATTTGAGTTAATAGGTTTCTTTCAGCAGAAGATAGATTTCTATGCCAGTCTGTAACATCATCAGCTAACGGCACTTCTTCAGGCAACCAGTGTATTCTTTGTTGTTGCAACCACGCATCATAGGCCCACGGATAAGAAAAAGGCTTATAAACTGGATTTGATTTAATTAGAGACAAATTAGCTTGTCCTTTTAAAAACTAGGTGAGTTATAAACAATTTTAAAAAAAAATTAATTAAGCGTAAAAATAAAATCACTGACATGACAGGCATTCTTCATAATCAGTAGCATTAGAGGATGCAAAGTCTTCTTGTTTCTTTTTTTCTTTTTGAGAATAAGAAGTAGCAACCTCAGACACTACATCTGATCTTTGAAGAGACATTGATCTAAGATAATAAAGACTTTTTAAACCTTTTTTCCAAGCCTGAAGATGTATTTGATGAAGGTCTCTTTTGTGAACATCAGCAGCTAAAAAAAGATTTATTGATTGAGATTGACAAACAAAAGGAGTTCGTTCTGCACTTAAATCAACTATCCATCGTTGATCAATTTCAAAAGCTGTTTTGAATACTTCCTTTTCATTTTCATCTAAACAGTCTAGATGCTGAACAGATCCTCTGTTAGTAGTTATTGAGCTCCATACCTTTTCCGTGTCAAAACCCCTTTCTTGAAGTAGTTTTTTAAGATGTGGGTTTCTTACATTAAAAGAGCCTGACAGAGTCTTCTGAGTAAAACTATTTGCCACCATAGGTTCTACTCCTGGAGAAGCTCCTCCACATATTATCGAAATAGACGCAGTAGGAGCTATAGCAATCTTATTAGAAAATCTTTCTTGAATTCCAAAATCTGCTGCATCTAAACAAGGACCTCTCTCATTTGCAAGAATTTTTGAGGCTTCATCAGCTTCTTTTCTTATATGAGAAAAAATACGTTTGTTCCAAACTTTTGCCATAACAGATTCTATCGGTAAGCTTTTTGATTGGAGAAAAGAATGAAATCCCATGACACCTAATCCTACACTTCTTTCTCTTATAGCTGAATATCTAGCTTTTTTCATAGAATCAGGGGCCCTGTTAATAAAGTCGTTTAAGACATTATCTAAAAACCTCATAATATCTTCTATAAACTTTGTATTATCCTTCCAATCAAAATATTTTTCTATATTGAGTGAGGAGAGGCAACAGACTGCGGTCCTATCATTTCCTTCTCTGTCTGGACCAGTCGGTAGGGTTATCTCACTACACAAATTAGACATTTTAACCTGCAAACCTGCAAGTTTTTGGTGTTCTGGTATTGATTCATTAACTCTATCTATAAAAATAAGGTAAGGCTCTCCTGTTTCTATTCTAGCCGTAAGAATTCGGATCCATAAATTTCTTGCAGAAATAGTTTTTTGAATAGTACCATCTTTTGGGCTTTTTAGTGCCCAGTCTTCATTATTTTCGACTGCTCTCATAAAATCGTCAGATACCACCAGTCCATGATGTAAATTTAATGCCTTTCGATTTGGATCACCCCCGGTTGGACGTCGCAATTCTATAAATTCTTCAATTTCTGGATGCCATACTGGAAGATAACAAGCTGCTGAACCACGCCTCAAACTGCCTTGGCTAATAGCAAGTGTAAGGGAATCCATTACCCTAATAAAAGGTACAACCCCAGACGTTTTACCATTTTTACCAACCTTTTCTCCTATTCCACGTAAATACCCCAATATGAGCCTATACCTCCACCTCTTGCAGCAAGCCAAACATTTTCATTCCATAAACCGAGTATGCCTTCTAAACTATCTGATGCTTCATTTAAAAAACAAGAAATAGGTAATCCACGTTTAGTACCTCCATTTGAAAGAACAGGTGTAGCAGGCATAAACCAATGCTTAGAAATATAGTCATATAGACGTTGAGCATGAGAATTATCATCTGCAAAATAGCTTGCAACCCTTGCAAACATATCTTGCGGTGTTTCTCCCGGCATTAAATAACGATCTTGCAAAGTTGAAAATCCAAACGGAGTTAATAATTGATCCCTTGAAGAATCTGTCTTAACTACCGAACCTTTTTCTAGTTGAACCACACTGCGCATATCTGTTTTTGTTTTAATCTTTGCTGCTACTTCCATGCTAATATTATCCTACTTGTGTATAATGTTAACTTTGAGAGAAACTACTACATATAGTCTATCCGAAAGAGGAGTGTCTCAAAATATTGATATCTAGGTCAACAGGCAAATCACACAAATGACAAAAAAAATTCATATTTTATGAATTTTTACACGAAATAATGATAATCTACCAAATCAAATCTAAGTTATCATCTTTTTACCGAGAACACAACAAGAACAAAAATAAACAAAGTTTTTTATATGTTGACTCCAACTTCTTTACATAGTCCTATGCTCAAATACAAATATTATTTATAATTAATAACTTAGTAAATTATGCAAAAAAAAGTAGTAAAAGTCCTCCCTGAGGGGATTTTGGTAGAAGTTGCCGAATTTTCTACTATCCTTCAAAGTATTTTGAATCAAGGCTTAGATTACCCTTTTGGTTGTCAATCAGGAAACTGTGGAGCATGTAAAACAAAATTAATATCAGGAAAAGTTGATATGATTCCATTTTCAGAATTTGCTATCTCAGAAAAAGAACTTGAATCAAATATAATATTAGCATGTAGAGCCACACCCTTGACAGACTGTGTAATTGCCCCAGCTAATGATGAATATGAAGATACACTATCAATTAAAAACAAAACATTGTCCTTAAAGCTATTGTCTATAGAAAGGGCTACTCCAACAGTTAGTATACTAACTTTCTCTCTGCCTAATGAAGAAACATTTAATTTTTTACCAGGCCAATATGCAAATATAAAATTTTCCTCCCTACCTTATAGGTCATATTCAATGGCAAATTTACCTGGAGAACAAACTATAGAATTTCATATAAAAGATATTAAAGATGGAGAGGTTAGTGAATATATAGTTAATAAAATTAATATTGGAGAATCGGTGAAAATAAAAGGTCCTGAAGGAAAAGCACATTTAAGAGAACAGCATACAGGACCTATACTCGCTATAGCTGGAGGAACAGGAATTGCACCTATAAAATCTATAGTTACTTCTGTGCTTAAAAGTGGTTTTACAAAACCAATAGATCTATATTTTGGAGCAAGAAAAGAAGAAGAACTATACCTTATAAATTATTTTGAAGATTTAAAATCCAATTACAAAAATTTAAATTTTATACCAGCCCTATCTGAACCTGATTCTACTACACATAGAAGAGTGGGACTGATTACTGATGTTGTAATGGAAGATATAGAAAACTTTGAAGATTACACTGCGTATATTGCAGGGCAACCTGAAATGGTTTTATTTGCTCAAGAAATATTATTTAAAATGGGAGTGCCAAAATCTAGGATTCATGCTGATGCTTTTTTTACCCAGTATGAT
>CAYMQD010000115.1:0-3161 GCA_964392475.1 uncultured Alphaproteobacteria bacterium | reverse complement strand
TATTGAAACCAAAATATTTTTACCACTACAATTTAAAGAGGCTCCTAATGATAATGCGACTGGAACAACAACGCATCCAGGATGTGTTACTGATTCTCTATGTAAGTCATCGGTTTCTAAAATGTGTGCTCTAGCTGCTAGAAGAAATGCTTTTTTACTTGGATTTTCCGTATATTTAGAATACCACTTGTTTAGGATTTTTCCCGGTAACGTGGATGATCCTGCCTGAGAATTAGCCAGCGCATCCAAGCAATAAACCTTAGCTGTATCAAGGTCCAATTTAGATATTTTCTTATCATATATCAGTTCAACGAGCTTTTGAGTAATTGTCATTGTTTTTAACTTATTAAAAGAACTAATCTAAATGAAAATAATCATTAAGTAAAATATTTTACTTTTTGTTTGTCAAATAGTAATTTAAAGTACAAAGTCGCAGTTGATATAAATAAATTTTTAATAAATGAAAATTTGAGAAACAATATGGAAAATACTAATAAAATTAAGTCAAATAAAGTTATCAGTGATTACGAATCAAATGATCCTGTCAAATTTTCTATAGGAGAAGTAGTAAAGCATAGATATTATTCCTTTTATGGAGTGATATTCGATGTAGATCCAGAATTCATGAATACTGAGGAATGGTATCAGTCTATTCCTTCAGATATACGGCCCCGCAGAAATCAACCATTCTATCATTTATTTGCGGAGAACGATGATGGACCGTATATAGCTTATGTTTCTCAACAAAACCTCATTCCTAGTGAGCATTTAGGGCCTTGTACTCATCCTCAAATTGAATCAATATTTGATGGTCCAAACGGTGGTAAATACACTTTAAAAAATTCAAATTTACACTAGGTATTCATACTTTGAACAATGCATATAATTTTTTATTAAGGGCAATCAGACGAATATCCTCCAGACCAAGCAGATGCTTCAACAGCTAGTTCAGCTGTAAGTAGCCTTCTAAAATTAGCATGACATGATCCGCAAGCATTACCTAGGGAGCATAAAGCCTGCCTGGCTGAATCATCATTACCAGTAGTAATTGATTCTGTTAATTCCATCACCGATACTTCTGCTTTTAAGAAAATTCTCTCGAAATAATCGTTTAAAGCCCAAACTGCAGGAGTAGCATTTGTTTTGCTATAAATAGAAAGGTTAGTATTGGGTCCCCATAACCCTTGAACCTTTTTAATAAGGGTTAACAATTCTGTACTGTCTCTCTCTGCTTCCGTAGGACCGTAATTAGTACTACCTAAATCTTCCACATAAGGTGTAATATTTTTTACTCTTTTCCACATTTCTTGCATGGCACCTTGTCTTAACTGTATTATTTTACTTGTATCATTATCTGCTAGAGGCTCTGAAATAAGTGATGTTATGCAAAATAACGCCAAACAAAATTCAAAATAATATTTTGTAAAACTTAATACCATTTTAAAAACTCCTGTTTTAGTTGCTAGTAGAAACGACTAAGCAATATAATATACATTAGGACGCTATGAAAAAGTGATGCTATTCCTTGTTTTTAATCCATGGTGCATCAGGTGCTTGTGCATCTGCATTTAAGCCGAATTTGTTTTCTCTGGTTTTCCTGTTAGTGATTCCTTTTTGGTTTATATGATTAGAAGAATTTACCCTAAATATTTTTCTTCCTATTAGGTAGGCTGTTACAAGAGAAACAAAAAATATAGTAATGCCTATAATAGGATGATAGCTCATATATTAAATCTCCAAATATAGTAAGTTAAACACTTTTAATATTTATATCAATGGCAGTATATCTAATTATTAATTTCATATGGTGGACAATCAAGTCCCAAAGGAGATTTGGTAAAAACTTCGTAACCTTTGTCTGTAACACCCAGTGAGTGTTCAAATTGTGCAGAGGGAGATTTATCACGAGTAACTGCAGTCCATCCGTCAGAAAGAATTTTTACCTCTGGGTTTCCTGCGTTGACCATTGGTTCTATGGTAAAAAACATCCCTTCTTTTAAAACCAAACCTTCACCTGGATTTCCATAATGTAATACATTTGGCGGTGCATGAAAAACTTTTCCTATCCCATGTCCGCAAAAATCTATAACTATAGAGTAACCGTTTGATTCAGCATATTCTTGTATAGCATATCCAATATCTCCTAAAGTTGCTTTTGGTTTAACAGCTTCTATACCCTTCCACATTGATTCATATGTAATTTTAGTTAGTTTAGATGATAAAATCTTAGGTTTACCAACCCAAAACATTCTACTGGTATCACCGTGCCAACCATTTAATATTACCGTTACATCTATATTAATGAGATCTCCATTTTTTAGTATTCTATCTGAAGGTATCCCATGACACACGACGTGGTTTATTGACGTGCATATAGACTTTGGAAAACCCCTGTAGTTTAAGGGAGCAGGAATTGCTCCATGATCTAATATAAAATTATGGCTTAAAGAGTCTAGTTTTTCAGTAGTTACACCTTCCTGGACATAGGGAGTTATAAAGTCAAGCGTTTCAGCAGCTAGTTTTCCAGCTAATCTCATAAACTTAAATTCTTCTTTTGAATGTATAGTGATTTTAGGATAGTCATCCATAATAATTACTCAAATATTATTTCTATTTGTTTATTTAATTTAATCTCTTTAGTATTAATAATGCAATCATAACATAAAATTTCTACGCCTGCAGAGACTGCCTGTTTTATAGTATCTGCATAAATGGGATCAAGGTCTCTAGCAAATCTAAAATAACGACAGTCATTTCTTTGTACTAAAAATAGTATTATAGATCGGTGCCCATTTTGTTTTTGGAGGATTAATTCTGTTATATGTTTTGTACCTCTTTTAGTAATAGAATCTGGAAACTCTGCTATACTTTTAATGCGTGATAAATTGACATTTTTAATCTCTAAGTAGCATTTATTTTTATTTTTATCTTCTAGCAAAAAATCGATTCTACTTCGATTACCATAATTTACCTCTCTTTTAAAGTATGTATAATTAGATAGTTGTAGAATTGTTTTTAGGTATAATTCATTTTCTATTATTTTATTTGGGTTATGAGTGTTAATTCCAATCATGGCATTCTTAATGCAAGCGAGTTCCCAGCTATAATTAGTTTTCCTATTAGGATCATCTGAAATGGAAAGCCAAGTATTTAGGTCTTTT
>CAYMQD010000114.1:0-4734 GCA_964392475.1 uncultured Alphaproteobacteria bacterium | reverse complement strand
GACAGTAGACAATGCAGATTTAATAGTTTTGAATACTTGTCATATACGAGAAAAAGCAGCAGAAAAAGTTTATTCAGAGTTAGGTAGGCTTGCAGCAAGGAAAAAAAATAGCCCTAGAACAAAGATTGTAGTTGCAGGTTGTGTAGGGCAGGCAGAAGGAGAAGAAATTTTCAAACGACAACCACTCGTGGATTTAGTGGTGGGTCCACAGACATATCATCGTTTACCTGAACTTCTATCAAAAATTGATTCAAATTTTAATAAGGAAATCGACACCAGCTTTCCTTTAGAGAGTAAGTTTGATCTTTTGCTTGAAGAGCGAATTGATAAGGGTCCTGTTTCTTTTTTGTCCATTCAAGAAGGGTGTGATAAATTTTGCACGTTTTGTGTGGTGCCTTATACTAGAGGTGCTGAATATTCTAGACCTATAAGGGAAATTATTAAGGAAGCTGAGATGCTTGTTGAAAAAGGAGCTCGTGAATTAGTTTTATTAGGACAAAATGTAAATGCTTATCATGGAAAAGGCTCTAAAAATGAAATCTACTCCTTAGCAGATTTATTATATTTATTATGTGAAATAGATGGGGTTGATCGATTAAGATATACTACATCTCATCCAAATGATGTTACAAAAGATTTAATCTTAGCCCATAAAAACTTAAAAACTCTTATGCCTTATTTGCACCTTCCTGTACAATCGGGTTCTAATAATATATTAAAATCAATGAATAGGGATTACACTTTTGAAAAATATGATGAGGTTATCGATCTTTTAAGAAAAGCTAGGCCAGATATTGCTTTTTCATCGGACTTTATAGTTGGATTTCCAGGAGAAACAGATTTAGACTTTGAAAAAACAATTGACTTAGTGAAAAAAATAAAATTTTCTCAGTCGTACTCTTTTAAATTTAGTAGCAGACCAGGAACACCTGCTGCACTAATGCAGAGACAAATAGATGAAACAGTAAAAAATAATAGATTAAAAGTATTGCAAAATATTCTAGATGATCAACAAATCAGTTTTAATAGTAGTTTTGTAGGTATAGAAGTGGATGTTCTTTTTGACAGATTAGGAAAAAAAGAGGATCAAGTGGTAGGAAGAACGCCTTGGATGCAGGCAGTACATGTTAATGGAGAAAAAAATTTGTTAGGTTCGATAAGATCTGTAAAAATAATTTCAGCTGGACCAAAAAGTTTGGCGGGTAAAATTTAAAATGCTAAAAAGTTATTTATGAATCAGACTCTTGGTTTTAAAATCTCCGATTTAGTGGTTGATATTCCCACTAATGAGTTGGCAGTAAAACTGTCGGGAGAGTACGATCAAAATTTACAGCAAATAGAAAATGCTCTAGGAGTAGAGATATTGGCTCGCGGAAATTTGCTTAGTATAACTGGAAGCAGTGCAGCTAGAGCTAGAGACGTTATTTTAGAATTAATTAAGATTTTAAAAAAAGGATCAAAAATTGATTCGGGTGAAATAGATGGCGTTATAAGGCTTGTTTTAACTAGAAGTTTGGAATCCACTAGATTAGATTTTAAAACTCCTAAAAAAAGAATATTGACGAGAAGTGCAAGACAGACTGATTACATAAAATCTTTAACTAATGGACAGCTAACTTTTGGTGTAGGGCCGGCTGGAACAGGGAAGACTTACTTAGCAGTTGCAGTTGCAGCTTCAATGTTATCTTCTGGTGAGGTAAATAGGATTGTTCTGTCTAGGCCTGCAGTAGAAGCTGGAGAAAGACTTGGTTTTTTACCGGGAGATTTAAAGGAAAAAATAGATCCTTATCTAAGGCCACTATACGATGCTTTAAGAGACGTAATGGATTATGCTAAAATAGGACGTGCTATTGAAAATGGAACTATTGAAATTGCTCCTCTGGCATTTATGCGAGGTAGAACAATAGAGGATTCTTTTGTTATATTAGATGAAGCGCAAAATACTACTAATATGCAAATGAAAATGTTTCTCACGCGATTAGGAGAGCGTTCTCGTATGGTAGTTACTGGAGATTTGACCCAAATTGATCTTCCAAAAGGTATTGATTCGGGTCTAATACAAGCACTTAAAATAGTAAAGAAAATAAAGAAAGTAGATATCATTAAATTTGATGATTCAGATATAGTTCGTCATCCATTGGTAGCTGAAATAGTAAAAGGCTATGATTCTTTATAAAATATTTATAATCATATTAAATTAGAGATTGGTAAAAAATAAATTTGGAAGTAGAATCTATATATAGACGTTGGAAATTGTCAGATATGAAATACGCTAAATTGGCAGAAAGTATTGCTAATCCCCGCGGTTTTAGTGGTTGTATATTATTGACTTCAGATAAGCATATGAGAGAACTTAACCATTATTGGCGCGGTAAGAAAAAAGCTACTAATGTATTGTCTTTTGAAAGTTTATTTATGGATTCCTTACCAGTAAATACAAGTTATTTGGGTGATATAGCTTTAGGGTTTGAAACTGTAAATAAAGAGGCAGTTGTAATGGAAATTAACAGGGTAAACCATCTTGCACACTTAGTTGTTCATGGAATTCTTCACTTAACTGGCTTTTCTCATAAAAAAATTCGTGAATCGAGTAAAATGCAAAGAGAGGAAATTAGATTGCTAAATTTAATAGGGATCAATAATCCTTATACTGGTAATAAAAATGGCTAAAGATAATTTATCAAGATCCTCAAAGACAATATTGGGTGCCTTGGGAGAATGGTTGAAAGAGGTTTTTAAAGGTTCAAAATCTCCAGGATTTGAATCAATAGTTAATGAAATAGAAGAAGATATTTCATTAACCCCTAGCCAAAGAAGAATGTTAGTCAATCTTCTTGCTTTTGGTTCTGTAGATGTTGAAGATGTAATGGTTCCCAGGGCAGATATAGTGGCTGTAGACCATAAAAATGCTCTCACACAGGTAATTGCTCTATTTCGTAAAGCAGGGCATAGCAGGATGCCAATTTATAAGTCTAGTTTAGATGAAATTATAGGAATGGTTCACGTAAAAGATTTATTACCTTATTGGCAAAAAAGAAAGAATTTTCAATTAACTGATGTAAGTAGAAAATTATTATTTGTGCCTCCATCTATGTTGGTGTCTGATTTATTAGGTCAAATGCGAGTAACAAGAATACATATGGCAATAGTTGTAGATGAACATGGTGGGACAGACGGTCTTGTTAGTATAGAAGATTTAGTTGAAGAAATAGTAGGGGAAATAGAAGATGAGCACGATTCTGTTGAAGAACCTATGATTGTAGCCTTGTCTGACGGAACCTTTGAAGTTGATGCTCGTGCACTAGTAACAGAGCTTGAACATATACTTGGAATTGAATTAACTTCAGATAAGTCTGAGGAAACTGTTGATTCAATAGGTGGTTTAATATTCTCTATAGCCGGAAAGGTCCCTAAGGTAGGAGAAAAGATTTTACATAAAAACACATCATTGACGTTTGAAATAATCAAAGCAGATCCAAGAAGAATATTAAAGATAAGAGTTTCTAGAAGTGGAGTAAAAACATAGTTGCTTTGCTTAAAAAAAAATCCCTCTCAAGTGAGTATTTATTACTATTCTTTTTAGGAGGAATATCCTCTTTTTCTCAGGCACCTACTTTTTTTATTCCAGCTTTTATTATTTCAATATCTTTCTTATGTTATTTTTTTATTAAGTCAAAGAATTTTAAACATACATTCCTAATAGGTTTTTTTTACGGTTTTGGTAAAATGCTATTTGATATTTATTGGATAGGGTTTGCTTTTATAATTGGAGAGACTGGAGGTTGGCTAGCAGGTGTTATTGCAGTTGTGTTTTTGTCAATTTTTTTAGCGTTATTTTTTGCTTTTGCTACGGTTTTTGCTTTTATTTTAAAACCAAATAATACTTTTTTTAGAACAATTGCATTACTTGTATCTTTATCATTTTTTGAATGGTTAAAAGGAAATTCATTCACAGGCTTTCCTTGGAATCCCTCTTCAGCTATTTGGACAATAAGCCACTACACAATGCAACCACTTGCTTTGATAGGCACTTGGGCATACTCACTTGTAACAATTCTTGCTGCAGGAGCACCTGTATTGATTAGAAATTCTTTAAAAGGTGCTGTAAGTTTAGTTTCCCCTTTGTTAATAGTTTTGATTTTAAGCGCTATTTTTTATAAAGAAAATTCACCAGAAGAAAAATATCTAGTTCGTATAGTACAGCCAAATATTTTGCAAAATTCGAAGTGGGAAAAAAATGAGCTATTCAAAAACTTTCAAAAACACATAGAAATGTCACAAATATTATCTTCTGATAAACAAAATGCAAATTTAATTATATGGTCTGAAACAGCCGCACCTTATGATTTGTCAAATGATGAGAGTGCAAGAAGAATGATTTCAAAGGTGTTACATAATGGAAGTTATTTAATTACAGGATTTGTAAGGTATGAAACTTTAGATAGGAAAGATTCATCATTTTATAATAGTATAGGTGTTATATCATCGGATGGAAAACTTATTGAATATTATGATAAATCGCATCTAGTGCCTTTTGGAGAATATATACCTTTTAAAAAATATATTCCTTTTTCAAAAATTACAAATGGTATAGATAATTTTACATCGGGGAAAGGCCTCCAAACGATTTCACTACTAAATCAATTCAAATTTAGCCCTTTAATATGCTATGAAATAATATTTCCAGGAAAAGCAGTAGATAATAAGCTTAGGCCGGATGTTCTTATAAATGTT
>CAYMQD010000113.1:0-2952 GCA_964392475.1 uncultured Alphaproteobacteria bacterium | reverse complement strand
ATAAAAAGTTCTATAGAAATGCTTATTAAAGAAAAAAAAATAACAGCTAATGAAGCCTTGAATAGTAAAATGATATCTAAAATAAGTAAAAATCCACTTGAATCTGCAAAAAAACTATTATCAGAAAAAATAAATATTATTAAACCTTGGGATGAGAAAAAATATAAGTCAATTACCGCTGATGTATGGTCAAATGAAACAAAGTATACTTTTTTAATTGAAAATGCTCTTACACACGCAAAATTTAAGTCGAATTACCCTGCCCCTAAAGCCATACTTTCATCTTTATTCGAAGGCCAAATTACAAGCTTTGAAGCAGCACTTTCTATAGAAAGAAGATGGTTGACTTGGTTGTTATGCAACAAAAACACAAATTTTATGCTTAATTATTTTGAAACATTAGCAAAACTTAAAAATAATAATGACAATTTTGATGACAAGTCTAAAAATTTTAAAAAATCATATTTTATTAAAGCATTACTAATATCATATGCTAATGAAGGAAACAAACTTCTTGAGGAAGGAATATCTCCTATTCTTGTTGAAAACTCGGCATTGCAAGCTGGTTTTGCAAAAGGTCCATTAGAGGTTTCAGATTTAATAGGTACTAAGGATTCTGGGATCTTAGGAGAAAAAATAAACCGCTTAGGTAGAAAAGGTATTTCAAATTTTAAAGGGTTTTATAATTATAAAAATAGTAATGATAAAGAGCTTTGGCACGAAATCACTGACATGGTTAATGTATCAATTAATCAACCAGAGGTAGATATAATAAAAATGCGCCTGCTAAAATCAATAGCAATAGAAACTAAAAAGCTTCTTAATAATGATTCTTCTTTAGATCTTAACCTAGCTAATCATATTGCTATTAAAGAAAAAATTTTTCCTCTTTGGACTGGGGGACCCGTCAACTTTTTACAAAATATAGAGCAACTGAATAAATACAATATCTAAGATTAGTTGGTTTTGGTCCGTCCTCAAATACATGTCCTAAATGAGACTCACAAGCTGCACACTTAACTTCAGTCCTTATCATTCCATGACTCAAATCTCTTATTTCTATAATTGAAGTATTACTTCCAACACTCGAAAAGCTCGGCCACCCCGAAGCCGAATCAAATTTATCTCCAGATTTAAATAGAAGATTTCCGCAACAAACACAATTATAGTTACCTAATCTTTTTTCAGAATTATATTTTCCTGTATATGGAGGCTCAGTTGCACCTTCCTGAGTAACAGCATAAGTTAAATCATCTAGATATTTAGTTATTTTTTTATTTTTCATATCAATCTCAAAGTATAGATTAGAATTATTATACTTAGAACCTTATTATAACAAAAATATATACATTTTTTATATAAGTATTAAGCTTGATCATAAAGATTTGAATATTCAAGCGCGGAGATATTAATGAAACAGCACAATCGAACGACCTTAGATATTAACGAAATAGGCAACTATATAGGAAAAGATTTAGGCATATCTGATTGGTTTCTAGTATCACAAGATAAAATCAACGCTTTTGCAGAATCTACTAATGATTTTCAATGGATCCATTTAGATAAAGAGAGAGCAAAAAAAGAGAGCCCTTTTAAGGAAACTATAGCACACGGATACTTCACATTATCTCTACTACCCATGTTTATGGAACAAATCTTAGAATATAAAAATGTTAAACGTAGCATTAATTATGGAGCTAATAAAATTCGCTTTTTATCACCAGTAATATCTGGTAGCAAAATAAGAGCTAAAATTCATTTAGTATCTGCTGATGATTTTAAAGGAGGAGTTCGCCTTACTAATAATGTTGAAATCCAAATAAAAGATGAGGAAAGACCAGCTATGATTGCTGAGACCTTAGGTGTAGTTTATCCTAATATATAAGAATCATACTAAAATATTTTAGACACATCCATAATACAATTTACTGAATAGTCTACAAAATCTAAAGGATATAAATCAGTTTTTTGCTTAAAGCCATATTCATTAGTTCGAGCCAAGAAAGTTGTTAAATACCCACAATTCTTAGCCGCAAATAGGTCTGAGTTATGTGCAGCTACGAGCATAATTTGACAAGGATCTATATCTAGCATTTTCGAAGCGCCTATATACACTTCTTGGTCAGGTTTATAATGTTTAAAATGTTCCGCTGAAAATATTATATCCCAGGAAAGTCCACTATATTTTGCCATATTAGTTAGCAACGATACATTCCCATTTGATAAAGTTCCTATAATATAATTTTCTTTTAATGCTAATAATCCTTCAACTGAGTCTGGCCAAGGAGACAGTCTATGCCATGCAAAAATAAGTTCTTTAATTTCTTTTTTTGTAATACCTTTAATACCTAGTTCTATAAAAATCTTAGTTATGGAATTAAAATGTAACTCATCTAAATTCTTCCATTCTATTTCTCCCTTTCTCACACTATCCATTGAAGGTACATATTCTCCTCTCCATAAATCAGCAATATTGGCACAATCCACTTCTAGTGATTTTTGTTTGAAAAATAGCTCAAGCTCTAATATAATTGATTTTCTCCAGTCCACAACTGTTCCAAAAACATCAAATAAAATGGCCTTTGGTTTTTCTTGTGTCACGGGTAAAGCTCCTCAGAAATCCAAGTATCATTTTTATTCTTAGTATAAATAATTCTTGAATGTAATCTTTCCTCACCATGCATCCAAAATTCTATAGAGGATGGAACAATAATTATCCCTCCCCAATTTTTTGGGCGAGACACTTCTTTGCCTTCGAACATTTCACGTTCTTTCTTAAATTTTTTCATTAGTTTCTCCATACCACCCTCTAATTTCATAGACTGTTTACTAATTCGTGCTCCAATTTGAGATAATCTAGTTCTAGTAGCAAAATACTTGTCCGAGTCTTTTTGGCTTATCTTACTAGCAGACCCTTCTATTCTTATTTGTTTGCGTATACTTTTCCAATGA
>CAYMQD010000112.1:0-4888 GCA_964392475.1 uncultured Alphaproteobacteria bacterium | reverse complement strand
TAATGTCCGCATGAACTACAAACATGATGCATTAGTCTTATCGCGCCACAATTAGAACACTCTACTGAATTAATAATTGGTAAAGTATCATGAGACCGTCTATTGCCTCTCCTCGCTTTAGTTACTTTTCTTTTTGGTACTGCCATTACATCTTCCTATCTTTTATAATAAGCGTATTAGCTTATATACAGATTGTGATTTAACTATTTAATTCTATAAAAAACATCCCTATGATATTTGCCTTATAGTATATTTTTATTATTCCATAAATTAAGACCCTATGCACATAACTCCTCTGGGTTCGGAAAAGTAATTTTGCCTTTTTTTAACAAAGATATATCAGTTGAATCAAGAGTTTTAATACATTCCAAAAAATACGCAATCATAAAATTCAAGGAATCTGCATTTATCTCTCTCTGTTTGTTGCCATATATACTCGTTAAAAGTGCACATTTCAAAGATTCCTCTGTTTGCTTACATAGTGCTTCATCAAAAATCCTACATCTACCATAAAACCTCGCAACCAGATCTCTTACCTTTTTTCCTACAGATATATCAGAAACACCTAATTCTCTTAAATTATTATCTAGATCATCTACCAGATACTCCACTAATGCTCTAGAAAGATCATTTTGTCTACCTTTTTTATAGTTAATTCTCCTAAAAACTATATATAAGTGTAGAATTATATTTTCTAATCTACCTTCTTGAGTATCAGGTATTTCTCCATAAGTATAAAAACATTCTTTTCTAGCTTGCCATACTATTAGCTGGTATAAACTTTCAGAAGAAGTACGTAGACTATTTTGTAAAATAATCCTACTACGTAAGTAATTAAAGTATTTTTTAAAGTAATGCATGTTTATAATATTTTGTTTATAGATATATAATTATATAGTAATAGTTATATATTATTAAAACAAAATAAAACTTTTTTATGGCAATAATTGTATGTATTTAATATATAGCAAACTATCTAAAATAACTTTTATAGTTATTGCTTTACTGTTATTGAGCAGTTGTTCTCCTAAAAAAGTAACACATGGGTTAATTACTAATGATGCAAGTTTAGAAGAAATAGCTCATAAAAAAATTACCAAATCTGAAATTAGAGAAATACTTGGAACCCCATCAGCTAAAGCAACTTTTTCCGATGATACATGGTATTATATTATACATAGAACAGAAGAGTTTGCTTTCTATGAAATAGAAAGTATAGACCAGCTTGTTATTCAGATTAAGTTTACAGAAGACCAACGGTTAAATAGCATATCAGCATTTGATGCTAAGGATGGAAAAAATATAACAATTAATCCTAAAACTACCCCAAGCGCCGGTAGCAATCTTACAATACTTCAACAATTATTTGGAAATATTGGAAGATATAATGTGCGATAAATACTAACTTTTTTAATTAAGCTAGATAACCTCAATAAATAGCTACTTTAAATTTAATCATAGTTATTGCAATTTAAAGATTTAATGTGCCAACATCGCTAATAATAATAATGCAACTATATTAGTGATTTTAATCATAGGATTTACTGCAGGCCCAGCTGTATCTTTATAGGGATCTCCTACCGTATCTCCAGTTACTGCAGCTTTATGAGCTTCAGAACCTTTTCCACCATGATTACCATCCTCTATATATTTTTTAGCATTATCCCAGGCTCCTCCTCCAGCTGTCATACTTATTGCTACAAATAAACCGTTCACAATTACACCTAGTAACATAGCCCCTAAAGCAGAAAAAGCTGCAGATTTATCGGCAAACTGTTCTACAAGAAAGAAAAAAACAATTGGTGCCATAACAGGTAACATTGAAGGAACTATCATCTCTTTAATCGCAGATTTAGTTAGCAAGTCTACTGCCCGGGTATAATCTGGCTTTCCTGTTCCATCCATTATACCTTTAATTTCAGAAAATTGCCTCCTAACTTCTATTACAACTGAAGCAGCCGCACGACCTACAGCTGTCATAGATAGAGCTCCAAACAAATAAGGGAGCAAACCACCTAGCAAGAGACCTACTACTACATAGGGATTATTCAAAGAAAAATCTAAAGTTATATCGGAAAAATAAGCGTAATCACTCGAATTTTTACTAAAGTATTCAAGATCAGCAGTATAAGCAGCAAAGAGAACTAAGGCTCCCAATCCAGCTGAGCCTATCGCATACCCCTTTGTAACCGCTTTTGTAGTATTACCTACAGCATCAAGTGCATCAGTAGTTTTTCTTACCTGGTCATCTAGATTAGCCATTTCAGCAATACCTCCAGCGTTATCAGTAACTGGCCCGTAAGCATCTAACGCTACAACCATACCTGCTAATGCCAACATACTTGTAACAGAAATTGCTATTCCAAATAAACCAGCTAAACCATAACTTATAATTATAGCTAGACAAATTATAATAGCTGGGATGGCTGTTGCTTCCATTGAAATTGCAAGACCTTGAATGACATTAGTAGCATGCCCTGTTTCAGATGCTTCTGCTACTGAACGAACAGGCCTATATTCTGTTGAAGTATAATATTCTGTTACCCATATAATTAAACCCGTAACAATCAGTCCTGTAACAGCACAAAAATATAAATCGTAACCTGTGTATTGTTCACCTGTGTATTGTTCGATAATACTATCAAGACCTAATAAAAGTTCAATTACTAAGCCGATGCCTAAAATAGAGACTAAAGCTGAAACTATAAATCCTTTGTAAAGAGCTCTCATTATTGATTTTGAATTTCCTAGGCGAACAAAAAAATTACCTAAAATAGAAGCAAAAATACAAGCACCCCCAATAGTTATCGGTAGCATCATCATTGACCCTGCAGAAGGTCCTTCAAAAAAAATAGAAGCTAACACCATAGTTGCGACGACAGTTACGACATAAGTTTCAAAAAGATCGGCAGCCATTCCTGCGCAATCTCCAACATTATCTCCCACATTATCAGCTATCACTGCAGGATTTCTAGGATCATCTTCAGGGATTCCTACTTCTACCTTGCCTACTAAATCTGCTCCTACATCTGCACCTTTTGTAAAAATTCCTCCTCCCAGACGTGCAAAAATAGAAATTAGAGAAGCTCCAAAGCCTAGTGCAACTAATCCATCTATTACTCCCCTTTCATTCAAACCTATCTTAGTTAGAGTTAAATAGGTTAGTATCACCGACAATAAAGCCAAACCGGCTACCAGCATTCCTGTAACGCTACCTGCTTTAAAAGCTAAATTAAGCCCTTCTGCTAGACCTTTGCTTGCTGCGTGAGCTGTTCTAACATTTGCCCTTACTGATATATGCATTCCAATATAACCTGTTGCTCCTGATAGTATTGCGCCTAGAGCAAAAGAAAACGCAACTGGAATACCCAATACTATTGCTAATATGACAAATATCAAAACACCAACTATAGCTATGGTCTTATATTGGCGATTTAAATATGCGGAAGCACCATCTTGAATAGCTCTAGCAATTTCTTGCATACGTTCAGTACCTGAGTCTGATTTTAAGACTGATCTAGCAGCAAAAAAACCATAAATTAGTGCTGCTATACCGGATATTATCGAAAAAGAAAAAAATATATGCATAAAAAACTCCTAATATTTTGAGAAATTAATTCAATTATTTTTGAATCTTAAAAATAGCCTAACTGATATCATCATGTAGATCGCCAACTGTGCATTTATGCCAGACCAACAAGTTTAGTGCAAGAATTTAAAATTATTAAAAATGTTTATATCCTCCGCTAATAGTTTTTTTATCTACTAATACCCCAGAACCATCAGAAAATTTACCTATAGGAGATAAGAGGCATCCTTTTTCATTAGAAATTTGATTTATTAAATCAAGTTTATTCTTAGGAGATGAAAATGCTAATTCATAATCATCACCGGACGATAAAAGCTCATTCTTGTTAAGCTCTCCTTTAGCTAATAAATCTGTTACTGCAGGAGAAAAAGGTAATAAGGCACTATCTATATTTACTGAACAACGAGAAGCTTCACATATATGCTCTATATCTGCAACCAAACCATCAGACGTATCTATCATTGCACTTGCTATTTCTCTAAGTTCGATAGCTATATTTAATCTTGGAGTAGGAGTCAAAAAATGATTGATTAATTTATCCTTATAGTTATTTTTAATATTACTAAATTCTCCTCTAATAAGATTCAGACCTAAATAACCATCTCCTATATAACCGCTAAGATATAATAAATCACCCGGCTGAGCTCCCTTTCGGCCTACTGCTAACCCTTTTGGAACTGAACCCAAAACTGTAACATTTAAGGATAAATTTCCTTCATAAACACTTAAATTACCTCCAGCAAGTGAGAGATGTGTGTCTTTTAATCCAAGTCCAATTCCAGTTGCTAGATCTTCCAAAAAGCCTTGAGAGGTATACTTTGGTAAATTTATAGCTATAAAAGCACATAATGGATTTGCAGCCATTGCTGCCAAATCGCTTGCTGCTATTAGGACGGCCCTACGCGCTACATCATTAGGATTTAAGCTTTCGGGACCGTGAACACCCGCTATATAAGTGTCAGTACTTATAACTATTTCTTCATTTTTTTGAGGTAAAATGACTGCAGCATCATCTTTTAAATCTCTTGCACCTATAAAGCCTTTTGTATATTTAGCTAAAAATTTTTCTATATATTCAAATTCTGTATACAACTTTTAGCTCCTATAAAGTAAAACTAAATTATAATGTTGAAACCTCATCAGACCTTATACTTCCTGCCAAGGAATCTAAGATTTTATTAGTAAAATCTACCTCATTTTTATTAAAAAACGAAGATGATATGGTTACATACTCATCTATTACCACACTTAAAGGAATTTCATTCAAATATATTAATTCAAAAGTAGCAGTCCTTAATA
>CAYMQD010000111.1:0-4064 GCA_964392475.1 uncultured Alphaproteobacteria bacterium | reverse complement strand
GGTTATATGCACTTGCACTCCATCTTTCCCATCCTTATTAAATCTTCCACCCATGCCTCCCCCAAGGGTCTCTAGATAAACATAACGAGATCCATTTTTAGGATTTATACCCGAGAAGACTGCACTAGTATTCGCGCCATTGGCAGCACCAATAACTTTTTCGGGTAACACATCACAGAAAGCTCCAAAAACAACATCAACAACTCTTTGACATGTATTAGCCCTTAAAGCCACACTCGCTGGCGCAATACAATTTAAAAAAGAACCTTCAGGGATAGAAATATCTATTGCATCAAAAATCCCACTGTTGTTAGGCATCTCAGGATCAAGCAATGCTTTTAGAGAATAGCTTACTGCTGATTGCGTGGCATTAAAACTAAGATTAAAATTACCTGGAACCTGCATATCAGTATCAGAAAAATCAAAAAGAATAGACTTTCCTTTTTTCTTAATTATTACAGAAATCTTTATATCTTCCTTATCTAGTCCATCATCATCCATGACGTCAGAAAAACTATATTCACCGTCAGGCAATTCTCTTATAGAATTTTGCATTCTAGCTTTTGATCTCGACAATATCTCATCAAAAACCTGTAAAAGATAACCAACACTGTTTTTAGATATAATATCATTCAGACGTGAAACACCTAATCGACATGCTGCTATTTGAGCATTAAGATCACCCTTTCTCTCTTCAGGCAACCTCATATTAAGAAGAAGAAATCTCATAATTTCATCAACTATATTACCTTTACGATATAATCGAACTATAGGAATTCTTAAACCTTCTTTATATATCTCATTAAGTCCCCCTGACATTGAACCAACTGCAGCCCCACCAACATCAGCATGGTGGACAATATTAGCTATGAAAGCAATTAGCTTTCCTTCATGAAAAACAGGCATAGCCATATTGATGTCTGGCAAATGAGTTCCACCTGCAACATGTGGATCATTAGCAATAAATATATCACCTTCTTCAATTGAATCCTCGTATTGATCCAAGATATGTTTTATAAGACCAGTCATTGCAGCCAAGTGTATTGGCAATGCATTTTCAGCTTGAGCGATTAATTTACCTACAGAGTTTGTGATAGCTGTAGAATGATCATGCCTTTCTTTAACATTGGTTGAAAAGGCGCTTCTCATAAGCGTGACAAAACATTCATCAGCTATGGAATTCAAACTATTCCAAGTAATTTCCAAAGATATTGGATCTATAGGTGTATTTTTCATTTACCTAAACTCATAATTAGATTTTCATTTTTATCAATTTTCAAAGAACAATTAGGTGGAAGCAAAGTAGTTGCATCAACTTGTGTTATAATTGCTGGACCTAAAAGTTCAAATCCCTTGGGAAGAGAATCGCGACTGTAAACAGGCGTTTTTATGTAGTTTGAACGATCAAACCAAACTTTATTTTCACTAAAAGGTTTTGGATCATTATTGTGACCAATTGGTTTCGAACTTCCATGATCTAATTCTGTAATAGCTCTTAAACGTAAATTAACAATTTCAATAGGCGCTTCTGGATCAAAATGTCCATAACTTCTCTCATGATTTAAAAAGAACAAGTCTTTTAATTTTTCTTTATTTGGGAGTTTAACATTATTTTTTACATCACCAATAATTATCGCAAGCTCATAATTTTGCCCGATATAACGCATATCCATAATCAATAACAATGACTGATTCCCATCTCCAGAACCCTCATTCTCAAACCACGTCTTGGCTCTATTCTCTAAATTCACTAATGATTCTGTCACCTTATTCAAATTGCCATCTAAAGGTGAACGACATGTTGATACAAAACTTTCTTGTAAATCAGAAAGAATAAGTCCTTCTGCGCAAAGAATGCCTGGAGAACGAGGCACAATTATACTTTCCATAGATAAATCGCGAGCAATATCAATTGCATGAAGGCCTCCCGCTCCTCCAAAAGGCATTAAAGAAAATTTTCTAGGGTCGTGTCCTCTTTCAATTGAGACCTTCCTAATAGCCCTAGTCATATTTGAATTGACTATTCCAATAATACCAAGAGCCGTTTCTTCTATAGAAAGATTTAATCTATCAGCTAAGGGTTTTATTGCTTCCTCTGCCAGTTTTTGATTTAAAGTCATACCTCCATCAACCAAAACACTGGGTAGCCTACCAAGAACAATATTAGCATCTGAGACTGTAGCTTCTATTCCTCCTTGACCATAGCATGCTGGTCCAGGTATAGCTCCTGCGCTATTAGGACCTACTTTGAGCAGACCATCTTTACTAATTTCTGCGATGGATCCTCCGCCAGCTCCAACGGTATTAATATCTATCATTGGCAATCTAATTCTAAAACCTGAAATATCTCGCATGTTAGTCACTTCGGCTTTTCCTTCTTGGATTAAACATACATCTGTACTTGTCCCACCCATATCAAGAGTAATGAGATCTTTAAATCTAGAGTCATTTGCTATGGAGGTTGCCCCTACAACTCCAGCTGCTGGGCCTGACAAAGCCATCCGAACAGGAAACTTTGATGCTCTTTCTAATTTTGTTAAACCGCCACTTGACTGAAAAATACTCAATTGAAGATTCTTTTGACTTGTTTTAAATCCTGATTGTAAATTCTCTAAATATTTTCCCACTTCAGGTTGAAGGTAAGAATTTATAACTGTAGTTGAAAACCTTTCATACTCACGAAACTCTGGTTGAACTTCACTGGATATTGAAACAGGTTTACCCGGAAAACTTTTATTTAACGCTTCTTTAATTTTGATTTCATGGATAGGATTTAAAAAAGAAAATAATAAACAAACAGCAAAACCATCTATTTTTTCTATAGATTTGATATCAGAGATTAATTTTGAAATGTCGCTATCTAAAACTTTATCAATGATTTCACCATTCGGGCCTATTCTTTCGTTTATTTCAAATCTTTGTCTTCTATCAATTAATGGTTGTGGTGAATCAATTTGCAAATGATAAACTTTTGGTCTTACTTGCCTTCCTATTTCAATTAAATCTCTGAACCCTTTTGTTGTAATAAGAACTATGTTTCCACCTTTCCTTTGAAGCAAAGCATTGGTAGCAACGGTCGTTCCATGCGCCAATCTAGAAACTTCACTTTGTCCAGAAATTTTGGATTTTAGTTCATCCAGTCCTTTGACGATTCCTAGAGATGGATCAGAAGGTGTTGAAGGCCTCTTATGAATAACTGTTTTACCAGATATATTTTCTCTTGCACAAAAATCAGTAAATGTGCCCCCAACATCTACACCAACAATCCATCCTTTTTTTTCTTTGATATTTTTCATTTTATCTAATGATTATTTTCTATTTCTTCTTTTCATCAATTCAATTTAGGGGTAACTACAACTTTAGAGCAACTGTTTTTATAAAATTAAACCTGACTAATGAACTTAAGCAAAACGAATGGGAAAAAAATTTAATTTAATACATAAAACTAAGAAGGTCAAAGGGCAGAAATGGCATTGGGTTGAAGCAGGATCTGGAGACCCAGTAATTTTATTGCATGGAATTCCAGAAAGTTGGAAATGTTGGAAACATCAGATACCTAAACTCTCATCACAGTTTAAAGTTTATGCCATAGATCTCAAAGGATATGGGCAATCTGACAAATCTGACGGTGACTATTCAATGAATAATGTTGCTAAAGAAATTATAAGCCTCTTAGATTCACTCAAAATTGATAAGTTCCGGATAGCTGGTCATGACTGGGGCGTTGCAATAGCTGATAACATCATTGATCAAATTCCAGATAGAGTTGAAAGATATATTCGATGTTGCCTATCTCTTCATAACTATGACCCTCGAAACTCATTACATCATCAGTGGAATTCTGAGAACCCCGATGCTGCTTCAAGATTAATGAATAAAAGTGAAGCTTATGTTAAAGTTTGGTTTGAAAGTTCGTGTAAACCCGAACTTATTCCTGATCAAAAAGAAATAAATGAAATTGTAAAAGAGTTCTCTTATCCGGGAATTGGTAATGCTGTCCCAAGATACTTTCGTGACATACCCAAAACCAAACCAGTTGATTTATCTAAATTCACAATGCCAAT
>CAYMQD010000110.1:0-3664 GCA_964392475.1 uncultured Alphaproteobacteria bacterium | reverse complement strand
GCCACGCTATCTGCTTCTTCATAAATAACATTATTAGTTGGTTGCTCTGTAACTACTGCTACTCTATCAGTATTTTCATCCTGAGTAGGAGACACTTCTACCACCTTAGGCAGAGCCATCCTCTCTTCCTCTTCTAAAGTAGGCCATAACGCATCGGGTGACATACTGCATGCTTGAACTATGAATGCTATAAATACAAATATAAGACTATGCTTTATCGTAATCATTACGTTCCCTATTCCCCTTGGATAACCCAGTTACCTTGTCCCATACCAAAAGCATTAAAACAAATTCTATTTTAACGCTTTAAAATTCTCAACAAAAAAAAAGCCAATCTTAACTCAACACATACTAATTACCTATCTAATAAATTGATAGCTAAAATTCTATTAAATATTAACAACAAATTAACACTAAAGTATATTTTTCTAAAATAAAACACAATATTTCTCTCTAATACTTGCACCAATCAATACTGAACGCTATTGTCCAACTTTAAAATGCGCCCGTGGCTCAACTGGATAGAGCGTCTGACTACGGATCAGAAGGTTGGGGGTTCGAATCCTCCCGGGCGCGCCAACTTAGATATTCTCCTATAAGCTGTTGATTATAGACGATTAATTAGAGGTTTAGAAAGCACAAATCAAAGGCTCTATATAAAATAATTTTTTTTATAAAATCCATTTTAACCTTTCTATAATACTGTAGTCATTTTTAATTTATATACATCTTTTTATTTCATTTAGACTTTTAAAAAATCTTTTATAAATCTAATACCTTTCTCACAAAAACGAATCACATTTATTTTTAGTGTAACTTTAGATTTATGATAAATTTATAGTTTTTAGTTAATATTGCACTCGCCTATTATTAGTCTATCAAATTTAATGCGAGTTGCATCTTGATATTTAAGAATATATTTATTAAGTCTCAGCAGTAAATTACATTTTGATGTAGTTACTTTCCTAGTAAAACCCTAGAATTGCTCTCTTTTATTTTTGCAAGGTTTACAAGAGGGGGACATACATGGGCATCTTGATAAATAACTTGGCAATCTAAACAATAAAAGCATTCATCCATTTTAATATTACCATCGGGTTCAATAGCCCCTATAGGACAACGTACTGAGCAAAGCTGACAAGGGCTCCCGCATTCCTTTCTTCTAAGTAGAGGGTTTTTGCTGATTCTTAGCTTCCCGCCAATAGCAAGAAAGGCGCCTAAGGGGCACATAAAACGACAAAAGAAACGTTCTACAAAAAGGCCCACAAATAAAATATTTAATGCATAGGTAACAAAGGGCCAAGACCTCTCAAAACGAAGGCTAATTGCTGTTTTAAACGGCTCCACCTCGGAAGCCCAATTTGCCACCTGCATAGAATAAAAAGCACTGATCAATAAACCTGCAAAAATAAAATATTTGATTGGCCATAAACGTTTATGCCAAGTGTGATTAATTTTAAGTTGTGGAATTTTTAAAGCTTGTGCAGCCTTACCTAATAATTCTTGCATTGCACCAAATGGGCACAACCATCCACAAAAAACCCCTCTTCCCCAGAAAAAAAACGTTATCAAAGTTACTGTGGTTACTAAAATTATTAGTGGGTCTGACAAAATTACGCTAGATTGAAATCCATTTTTCAATGATGTAATCCACGTTAAAATATTTAATATAGTCAACTGAGCCCCAGACATCCAACCCATCCATACAAGCACCCAAGCTAAAAATGTAGTGCGAAAAATAAAATATACGTTAGGATATTTAGATAATTCTGTTAGTTTCCAGATACTTAACAATAGTATTAATAATGTAGCTGATAAAATATATATATTTTTTTCCTGCATTTTCCAGGCTTCCATCCAAGCTGGTACATTCGTGTCTGCTAATTTGATTCCATCAGGCTTTATTATATATTCATCATTTAATTTATAATCTATTATAAAGGTCTGGCTTTTATCTTTGTTTAAAGATTCTACCAATAGTTCAAACTTCCATGGATTTAGAGGATCTATTCCTGTTTCATGGGGAATATTAAACAACCCAGCATCTACAAAATAAGGTTTGTCTTCTCCATGCATAAATCCTAAATGTCGGTAATTTTCCTTTAATAATGGGTAACGTTTACCATCTTGAATAATTACTAATCTTTTAAAAGGCCCATAAACTAAGTTTGGTTCCGAATCTATGGAATACTGCCCCAAAGCCATTATAGCTAAAGTAAAGTCTCCAGGTTTTCTTCCTGCCACAAATAAGTCAAACCATTTGTTTCCTAAAACATTTCTTCCTATAGTAGGCGGTGTAACAGGAGCTACAAAAATATCTATTAGAAGGTTTGGATCTGCATCTATATAATCCCTCTTTACCTCCTTCTGCTTAGGTAAGGGGGCATCGCCTCTAAAAACTGCTCTGTAACGATATAGGTCATTAACCCCTGTTCCTGTTTTTTTTACCAAATCCGTATGATTTATTCCTAATTTTTCTAGATCTGCAAAATTTAATTTAAGCCTACCAACAGATCCATCCGAGACTAGATCATTAAAAGATTTAGGATAGAAATTTACAATATCAATTATTGGTTCATCAGTGAGTCTCAATCCCCTGGATAAGGCCACTTTTCTGGCTGAATTAATAATGGCTTCGTTAAAAAGCACAGCACTAATAGTTGCCGAAGTAATTCCATCTATAATCCCAGACTCTGCATCAGCCTTAGTATAGCTTACCCTTAGCTGTTGACGAATATCAATACCAGCATATTGCTTAGCAAATTGTGGTAATACTAATTCCCCATCTGGGGTATAAAGTCCAATTATAGGCTCATCATGATGTAGAATAAAAGCCCCTGCAAGGCTTCCATCTAATTTTAGTCCTACCGCAATTGTAAAAATTTGAGAAGAAAAACCTCTAGAACCTGTCATGTCTCTGGTAACGAACAAGTACCCGGCATGTTTTCCATCAACTATTACCGAAGCCGCAGGTGGACTACCGTCTAACTTAGTAACTTTTTCAGCACCTGGAAATATTTCTTTTGCCAATCTCAAAGAAAGCCATTGAGCACCAATATTAAAACTTGATTCTGCTGATGTTAGTTTATTATAGTCTATTTCTGGATTTGTCATAGCAGGAAGCTCCGCCTCAAATTGAGTTCCATCCCAATCCCCAGACCTTAATTGTTTTATATATTCGGTGGTTAGACTATCTTCCTGAATAGCCCCTTCGGTTTTGTTTTGGTTCGATTGTTCTAGTTTTAGTTCCTCCTCAGCTAATAGTTTTTTTAAAGATCTAATTCGTACTATATTCTTTTCACCTTTTAATTCGTACTTTATTAAGGCAATTTTTTCAGTGATAAGTTCATCTGCTAAAATTTTATTATTTGTGAGTAAAGAGGAAACAAAAATAAGGGTTGCAAAAAATATACTGATTCCTGGCTTTATTATGTTTAAAAAGGTATGCATATATATTTTTCCAAATAATAAATTATTATCATATCAATAGTTTTATTCAAGATGTCTATAAAAAATATTATTTTATTGGCACTATTGATTATTTTTTTTTAAATTTGTAGTATTAGTGTAATTAAGTTAAGAGGGGATTTTGAAACAGCTTGTGGAAGATAATTGTTTTAGGTCTCCTATAAACATTGAGGGAGATTGAATATGAGTAGTTGGC
>CAYMQD010000109.1:0-8424 GCA_964392475.1 uncultured Alphaproteobacteria bacterium | reverse complement strand
AAGTAAGCTTAGTTTTTTATTAAACCTAATAGAAAAAATTGTTTCTATTCCAAGGCCTTTTAATCTCAATACCTTCGCACGAAAAGATAGTAAGCGATTCATTTCTACATTAGGCCTTAATACCTTTAATGGATGAGGTTCAAAGGTTAATACTGCAGAAAGATTAGTATTTTTAACATTTTTATAGTTGCTGGATTGTTTAGTAACAAGCTTTAATAAGGCTCTATGGCCCATATGAATCCCATCAAAATTTCCTATAGCAATGATTTTGCCTTTTCCTCTCTGCGGAATATTTTTATAATCCCTATATATCCTCATATTACTGCCTTTAGGTAAAATATAATTTAATACAAAATTATTAGATATTGAATTTTAAATATAAAGCTTATTTTTCCAAATAAGACCACCTAGCATGCCGTTTATCTGAACCTTCAAACGAAACTAATTTTTTTTGTAAAAGGTAGTTCAAAAGCGCTAATAATGAACGTGCCGCTGCCGGCCACAATCTACTATTAGTAGTAGCATAAAAATCAGGAATCATTTCATCTATTGTAGATGTCCTTTTTTTTAATCTATTTATTAGTTGAGATTCTCTCATTTTTCTATGAGAAATTAAAGCTCTTACAAAATTTTGTGGGTTATCAATTTTAGGACCATGAGTTGGAAAATAGTGAGTTTCATTTCGCTCTAATAGTTTTTTAAGACTATTTATGTAATCACCCATATTTCCATCAGGAGGAGACACAACAGTGGTAGACCAACCCATTACATGATCTCCAGTAAACATTACATTTTCCTCTAAAAGACTAAAGCAAACATGATTAGATGTATGACCAGGGGTATGTATACTGCTTAAAGTCCAATCAGGTCCATAGAATAATTCTCCATCCTTAACATGATAATCAGGTATAAATTCCAAGTCTGCCCCTTCATCATCTTGCGACAATTCTTTATTTCCTGAACCATGTTTTCCAAACCCAAAAGTTTTAGCACCAGTAGAATCTTTAAGTAAAGAAGCAGCAGGAGAATGATCTAAGTGCGTATGAGTAACAAGTATATGTGAAATTTTTTCTCTCTTTGTGGCATTTAAGATGGATTTAACATGTAATTTATCATAAGGTCCTGGGTCTATTACCGCTACTGAACCTTTTCCAACTATATATGTACCAGTGCCGTGCAGGGTGTAAGGCCCACTATTAGGAGCCATAATTTTTCTGATAAGAGGAGATATATTTATTACAGAACCATATTTAGGCTTTTCATCTAATGCCAAAAAATGGTTAATGGAGGAATTTTTATTAACTTTTTTCTTAATCATAAATTTTTCCCTAGCTATAGTAAATCTGTATATTAAGTCAATACATATAAAAAATATTAAACATAAAGTACCATCTCAATACAGGAGATTAAAATGAAAATAATACCACCTAAAGGTATATCAAACCTCGTTAATAAGGACGATAAAAAACCTCCTGTAAGGCCTAGAGATGCTGCTACGCTGATAGTACTTCGTATTAATAGAAATACAACAGAAGTACTTATGGGAAGAAGACATAAAAACGCTAGATTTATGCCTAACATGTATGTTTTCCCTGGAGGAAAAGTAGAAGTTTGCGACACGCTAGCCACACCAGCTGGACCTCTAAATAAAAACATAACACCAGATATACTAAAAGTAAGAAATTATCAAGCCGCACAAACATTAGCTATGACAGCAATACGAGAAACAGCAGAAGAAACAGGACTTTTATTAGCGCGAAAAGGAAGTATTGGTAATAACATTCCAGACGATCCAGATAATGGATTAAGTGTTATGCACAAGAAGAATGTTGCCCCTTCACTAGATAGACTATCCTATCTGGGAAGAGCAATTACTCCCACTTTTATAAAAATTAGGTTTCATGCTCGATTTTTTGTAGCTAACGAAAAAGATTCCCTAGGAAAAATTCGTCCAAGTAGCGAATTAGATGAGGTCATTTGGATTCCTTTAATAGAGGCTAATCAATTACCTACGGCTGACGTCACACTATTTATGCTAAATGAGCTTAAAAAATATACTGATCTAAATAAACTTTTAGATCCCAAAATACTTAAGCCTATGTTCACATGGAGGAATGGAAAACCATGGATTCACAGATCATAAGCTCTAAAAGGAATTTTAAGTTACTTGTTTTACTCATTATATTAAGTGCCATCGGGCCTTTTTCGATGCAAATCTTTATACCTGCATTACCTGCAATTAGATCATATTTTGCTGAAGAAATTGCCACAGTGCAGCTTAGTCTTAGTTTAAGTATGATAGCAATAGCCATGGCATCTTTTATTAGCGGTCCATTATCCGATAAATATGGTAGAAAACCAGTAATAATTTCTGGTCTTTTTGTATTTTTACTCGGTACTCTAATAGCAGCTATTTCAAATTCTATTATTTTCCTAATATTAGGAAGAATTATTCAGGCGGCCGGGGGAACTATAGGCATAACATTATCGCGTGCAATTGTAAGAGACTTATGGCCAGAAAAGGAAATTTCTAGAACGTTAGCTCAAATTACTTTAATTATGGTTCTGGCCCCAATGATAGCTCCTACTTTAGGTGCCTCTATTATCTCTAATTTTGACTGGAGATGGTTATTTATATATGTTTTTGTCGGAGTCTTAGTTATACTTTTTTTTGCAATATTTTTACTTCCAGAAACTAATGTTTCTAAAAGTCATAATAATAGTTATATATACACATTTATTAATTTACCTACGCTACTGTATTCTCGCCTATATATAGCATATACTCTACAATCATCATTTGCACTGGCCGGTTTTTTTACTTTTATAGCTGCTGTTCCCTACTTAATGATAGAGTCTATGGGATATAAAATATCAGATTATGGAACCTTCTTTCTAATGATATCTGGACTATTTTGCTTGGGAAATTTAATTAGTATTATTTTATCTAAAATATTATCAGGAAGAAGTTTAATTTTTCTAGGATCTACTATAGCTATGATAGGAGCTATATTAATGATGATTTGTTTAATTTCTTTTAAAATAACTCCTCTAATTTTATTTACAACAGAAGCTATCATTGCATTTGGTAATGGTCTTGCTGTATCTAGTACATCAGCAGGTATAGTAAACAGTTTTCCAAAAATTTCTGGCTCTGCATCTGGGCTTTCAGGATCTATTCAAATGTTAACTGGGGCATTATTTTCACAATTAGTTATTATAAATTCAATTAAAACTCCCTACTTAATGTTATGTTTAATTTTAATTGCTGCACTTATAAGTTTGTTGAGTGCCTCTTATATTCTTTTAAGTGAAAAACGTTTAAATATTAATACATAATTTTTAGTGGTTAATTCTATTATGAAAAAAGTTTTTAGAGAAATTTTACATAAAGGTTATGTTCAAGAAATTGATATAACTAAGAAAATAATAGAGGAAAAATCTGAACATCAATTTATACAATTATTGGAAAGTCCAATTTTGGGTAGGTTCTTGGCACTTGATCAAATAATACAGATTAGCGAAAAAGATGAATTTGCGTACTCTGAAATGCTCGCCCATATACCTATACTTAGCATCATGTACCCCAAAAATATACTCATAATAGGTGGGGGAGATGGAGCCGTTGCTGAAGAAGTTGTTAAACATAAATACATAGAGTCTATAGATCTTGTAGAAATTGACAAAAGAGTAATTGAAATATGTAAAAAATATCTTACATCTATCAATCATGGTGTGTTTTATAATCATAAAGTGAATACTATTATTAATGATGCATCTGTTTTTCTTCATCTTAATGAAAAAAAATATAATATAATTATTGTTGATAGGCCAGATGACGTAGGGGTTGCATCTACTCTTTTTAACCAAGAATTTTATCGAAATGTTTCAAAATCTCTAACAGCTGAAGGTATAGCAATATTTCAGACAGGAGTTGTTTTTTTTCAGAAGGAAATCCTGCAAAAAACACTACATTCTTTAAGGCAAATATTTAAATATAGCGGTATTTATATAACTACTGTTCCCAGTTATGTGGGTGGTTTTATGGCTATTTCTTGGGGGTCAAATGAAATAGATTTAGAAGAAAGAGTAAATTTTGCAAAAACCAACCCGTTGAGAAAATATATCGAAACCAACTATTACACACCTAAAATTCATGAAGCATGCTTTTCCTTACCTAAATTTATCAGAAAAATGGTTAACGACTAAATAAAATACTCCTTTAGCAAATCTATACCATTAAAATTAGAGGCATAAACAGACGTATAAGCTCCTGCAGAACCAATACGTAACCTGTCTCCTATTTTAAGATTCTTAGGAAGATAATATTTGTATTTTTGATAAAGCATATCGTGACTATCACAGGTTGGCCCAGAAATTATAACTGGTTCAACTTCATCATTGTAATTTGGTGAAAGGGTTTCTATCGGATACCTTATTGCCTCGCCCTCTGTTTCTGCTAAACCTCCAAATCTTCCTATATCTAAGTATAACCACTTAGACTTATTTTCTGAATCTTTTTCTGATATTAACACTATTTCCGTCTCAATTATTCCTGAATTTCCCACAAAAAATCTTCCAGGCTCCATAATTAAATTTTTAGGTTTATTGCTTCCAAAATAATTATCTAAATCTCTGGAGAGATTGTTAGATATTTCTTCAATATCTATGACAGAATCCATATATCTGATAGGTATACCTCCACCCAAATTAATTGAATCCATAAAAGGTGAATTTTTATCAAATGTATCATATAAGGGAGCTGAAGTTTTTAAAGCTTCACTCCAAGAAGCAACTAAAGTTTGTTGTGAACCCACATGAAAAGATATGCCTATAGGACATAACCCCAAATCTTTTGCTTCTGTAATTAATTTTTTAGCGGATCCTATACTGCAACCAAACTTTTTATTTAGTGGCCATCTGGCTCCCTTATTACTTACCAAGATTCTACAAAAAACTTTTGATTTAGGAGCAGATCTTGCAATTTTATGTAATTCTTCTATACAGTCAAAGACAAAAACCCTTACCCCTAACTTATAAGCAATAGAAATATCTTTTTCTTTCTTAATAGTATTTCCATATGAAATGTTAGTAGCATCTACTCCGCATTTTATACATATATTAATTTCATTAACACTCGCAGAATCAAAAAAACAGCCCAGTTTATTTAAAGACTTTATTATTGGAATAGCGGGGTTAGCTTTTACAGAATAAAAAGGTAATATATTAGGAAATGTATTTTTAAAACGATTAACATTGTTTTCGATTTCCTTTAAATCAATTATTAGACATGGGGTGGAAGGCCGGTTAGCAGTAAGCCACTCTTTACATCTTTTAGTCACTTTGAAGCTTTTCTCCTCTTCTAATTAGCCTCGTCTTAACCAACCCTGCCTTTAATCCGTTAGCCAATATCTCAATAGTTTTTTCAGGATGGGTTTTGCCACACATAAATACATCAAATGCTACGTATCCTTTTTCTGGCCAGGTATGAACGGATAAATGTGACTCCGCTAAAACTGCTACACCAGATACTCCACCTGAAGAAGAAAATTGATGCAAGTGAACATGTAATAATTTTGCTCCTGAAACAGATATTGCCTTACGTATTAGACTTTCTAACTTTTCTTGATTGTCTAAATATTTAGCTTCCCACATATCAACAATCAAATGTTTTCCAGCAAAGGATTTGTCTCCTTCCATTACGAAGTGATCTGATTCTAATACTTGATCCATAAAACTTTCTCTAATCTATTAAAAACCTAAAAATTATTATTTTACAAATACCCCTCTACAGAGTGTCAAATATAAAATACATATAAAAATCTTTTTATATTTATTAAATTAAAATGCAATATTATTTTTTCTTATTATAAGATATATCAATAAATATTTTTAAATGTTCGGCAATAACTGATTGATTATATCTTATAGCAGACAACTGGCGCGTAACTATTACAAGTGTTATTAAGATTCCCAAAAACAGAAGTGCATTTAATACATCCCAAGGCATACACAATCTCCCTATTTAGAGTTACTATAATTTTTCTACTGTTTTATAGCAACTCTCAAATCTAAATCAAATATATATATGATTTTAAAGTATTATTTAAGGAGCGAGCCACTTAGCTTTTACAAGTGCACCAGAATAGTCATAAAGACTTCTTCTATGTCCTCTTGAAGACAAATATAACCATTCTATATTTACTATCTTAAAAAAAATAATTGAAAAATTACTTTTACCTGCAAGTGGGTCACAAGACAAAGGATAATTTGCCTCACTAATATTTTTAATAGTTTCCCCTGGCTGCGCAATCAATCTATAACAAGCCTTACTCGATATATTCATATTTTTCCATATTTTCTCTATAGAATCTTCATCGCTACATAAACTAGATATTCCAATCATTTGAATTTGTATTTTCTGAATAGGATCGTAAATATGCACTGTTGAGGAACTATTACTTTTTATTTCATTAATTTTTTTTGACCTTATATCCGTATGAAACCTTAAATAAAGGTTTTTTTTACTTACTTCTCTTAAAACCAGTGTCCTAATCTTTACTTTATTATCTCTATTAACTGTACCTAGTGTAGGGGTATGAAAAAAAGACCTTCGATCTATTACACCTTGTGTGAGTGAATCCCAGATTTTTTTTTCGGTCAACTTTAAATTATTGTAAAATTTAGGAACTTTATCACAAATTTTAATTTTGTTATCGTCCATTTTATACCTTTAGATTCAAATAATTGAACCCTTACATTTTCCCTCTATTCGAAGATCTGTATATCTGCTATCTAATTTAAATATTTTAGGCCCTGGGGAATATCTGATACTTAAAGAACTACGTTCTCCTGATTGATTCCTCCATCCTCCATTACCAAAAATCATACCCCCATTAGCCTTATACAGTTTAAATCTTGCTTTTCTATTTGTTCCATTAATAAAAATTACTAATTCATAATTTGTTTTCTTTTCCATTAACCTCCACTTAGTTACAGAAACTTTGTCATTTTTTCTAACCACTCCATTGCATTCAATGATTTTTAATACATCTGAACTGATAGTTTTTTGAGTTAAAAAACTAAGCAATAATACACATATAAAAATAGCCAAATATTGCAAGTAATTATCCATATAAAATGACTAAAATACTCTACTAAAACGTATTTTAATGTTTTACTAATATCTAATCACAAGTTTTAGGTTTGCCATTGGGTCCCATAACTTGTTGATAAGCTGTATGAGTTCCGCTATTCAAACTTTGCCAAAACATTACAAACTCTAAATTATCTATACAAAATCTTGCAGTGTTAACATAGTCTACAAAATCATCAGTTTTATAATATTCTAGCTTTTTTATCTCTAATGTCTTCATCCCAGCATTAGCGTGTAAAGATACAAAAAGTAACCCCATATAAGTAATTATAATTAAAAAATATTTCATTGAAACCTCCTAACTTTATAGCAATTCTATTAATCATTTTTTCTACATTTTATCTTCATATAACTTCTGTTCTCAAAATATTTTATGGCATAAGGGCAAGATAACCCTACTAAGAATTTATATTTTTCTGTAGCATCTATTGCGTTCATATTACCAACCCCAGCATCTTCTAACGAATATTTTCTATTTGCCTGGAACCAGAATCTCTCATTATCTTCATCAGTAAAAATAGCCAAACCTTTTAAATTTACATTTTCCCTTTCTACTGTTTCCAAAAAAAACAAAATTGTTATTTTTCCATAACCACCTAAATTATCTTGCCAGTTCCCCTGAACTTCAGAAATTTTGAATTTATAATTGTTAAGAGTCTCAATACTTTTTTCGTTGTGAATACTAAATACAATTAATTCATAATCTTCTGCATATGTATTGCTAAATGGCATTAAGAATATAAATATAATTGTTAAATATTTCATTTACTTCTCCTATAAAAACAGATTTATACAGAGATAAAAAAATAGTATACTTATCTCCATTTAAATTTGAAATTGTTCATATATAAAGATTAAACCATATCTTGAACTATAAAGAAAATTAATAAATACATATGCAGGAAATACTAACGAATACATATACAAAGGCGGAAGCGGTGGTAATATATATTATAATTCGTGCCCCAGATGTAACACAGCAGTTTATACCACATTTGATTATATGGAAGGAGTAATGGGTGTTCCTATGGGTATATTCGATCATGCATCCGAATTTTCTCCAAAATTAGAAATATGGACAAGTACAAAATTAAATTGGCTCAAAGATGATGGCTCTATTGAAAATAGGGTAGAGGATAGCGGTGTGAAAGAGAGATTAGTTGGTCTCCTTGAAAGTCTGGAAAATAGATAGTTTTAAAGATTGATGTCTTTAGTTTTCTAATTCATAAAGCAAAGTTCATTTGCCAAAAATCTACTTCTATAGCTAT